>JBEKCP010000032.1:0-20259 GCA_050014815.1 Thermoguttaceae bacterium
GCAGTAATAACGGCAATAGGCTCAAAAGCGTAGTCATCGAGTACCTCAATTACCGTCTTCGGCAGAACGGCCGAAACGGCTTCACTCAAATCTACCTAAGGGCCGGCCGACTGTCAAGGGCCAATCTTCGGCCTTGACGTGGGCGGATTTGCGGGTAGGCTTGGACATACGGCGCTTCTTTCGGTTGTGCGCGGCGGTTGTACAAACGGTTGTACGGATAACGAATGTGATTGTAATACAACTGGCAGAAACGTCAACAGGCTAAGGGCTTGGAGAGGTGGCAGAGTGGTCGAATGCGCGGGTTTGCTAAATCCGTGACCTCCTATAAGGGGGTCCGAGGGTTCGAATCCCTCCCTCTCCGCTCTGCTTGCTGCCCTTGAGTCATAAGTGCTTGACTCAAGGGCAGTTGCGTTTCTGGGGTCTCCTCAGAACTTCCCGTTTGTGGCGTCTTTTGTGGCGTTTTGTAGCGGGAGGGTTCCCCGCGACACGGGCAGAACCGACATGAACGACCTCGAAAAGCACAATCGCGACGACCGCCCGGCAGCCGGAGGACAAGTCAAAACGGGGAACCGATTACTTGCCAAGGCAAGGCGGTAAACCTTTGCCGGCATTGAACTTCTGCTCTCAGGTTGGTCAGATGGGCCTGCTTTCCTACCTCCAGCCCGGATTATTCATGGGCACGGCATCCGGGCGCAGTGTGTTCGACACAAACCCGTGAATAATCCGGGCCAGATGGCACAGACAAGTGAGAAAATCAGGCCGCAACCGCTATTTACCTTCTGTGGAGAACAACGCGTGATGACCGGCTCCCCAGATCGCGAACACCTGGTGCAACTGATCGCCCAGGGCCAACGGCGGCTCTCGGGGTACGTGCGCCTCTTGGTCCCCAATCGCAGCGATGCCGAGGAGGTCCTCCAAGAGGTCAACCTGACGCTTTGGCGGCGGGGGGACGAGTTCCGCCCGGAGAGTGATTTCGCCGCATGGTCCTACGCCATCGCCCGCTATCAGGTCCTCGCCTATCGAAAACGGCGGGCCAGAGACCGGCTGCTGTTCGGCGAGGAGCTGCTCGAGCAACTGGCCGACAGTGCCCTGGCGTGCGCTGAAGGCACTGGCCCGCGCCGGGAGGCGCTGGAGCATTGCGTCCGCAAGCTGACCGGTCGCCAGCGCAGGCTGCTCCACTTGCGCTATGCGTCGCAAGCGGGAATGGAGCGTTTGGCCGAAGAAATCGGGCGTTCCGTCAAAAGCGCCTACCGGATCCTGGGCAAGATCCATATGAACCTATTGGACTGCATCCGACAGCGAATGTCTGACCAAGGAGAACGGCCGTGACCGAGAAGATCGACCGCGAGGATCTCAGCCGGTTGATTCTGCGGCTCAGCGACGGGCTGATCGCTCCGGAAGAGCATTCGCAGTTGGAGCGGTTGTTGTCGGCCAGTGCCGAGGCCCGCGAGCACTATGCCGCGCACCTCGCGTTGGACAACGACCTTTCCTGGTTGTGCTCCGCGGCTCGTCCCTCCAGCGAGCCGATCCTGCCGCTGGACGCGGTTGCCGCCGGGCAGGGCATTTCGCAGGAAGGCCGCCCCGTCGGCGCTCCGCCCGTGCCGGGGCAGTCCCGTGGCGTTTCAGGCCGCCGAAGGCTCAAACGGATGGTGGCCGCTATCGCCGCCGCTGCGGCGATAATCCTTCTTGCCACGATGCCCTGGTGGCCGTGGCGCGGAAGCCGCGGGTCGGACGATCTGGCGGCCGCCCGCGTGGCGGGCCTGGAGGGCGAGGTGCAGTTGGTTTCTCCGACGGGCGATGCGCAGCCCGCGGCAATTGATGAGCAGATGCTTGCCGGCCAGACTCTTCGCACCGGTCCGGAAGGCGCTCTTGCCAAGTTGGAATTGCGCGACGGCACGCGATTGGAACTGGGCGGCGAAACGACGCTGCGGCTGGAGGCCCTCGCGGCGGCGCGGTCGGGAAGCGGCTGGGCGGCCTTTCTCAGCCAGGGGAGGATCTGGGCCGACGTCGCGCGGCAGGACGCCGAGCACCCGGCGGTCCTGAAAACGCCACATGCGGAAGTCCGCGTTCTGGGCACGAAGTTCGACGCGGCCGTTTCCGCCGAGGCCACGCGCGTGCAAGTCGAGGAAGGCCGCGTCGAGGTGGTCCGACAGGCCGACGGACAGCACGCAATCGTGCAACAAGGCCAGTACATGGCGGTCGGCGATTCGCACGGTCCCGTCGTCGTCAGCCGCAGCCCCGCACGGCTCGAAAAGCCTCGCGCGAGTTTCGGCGTGCGCGTGCGCGACGTCTGTTTCGCGGCAAACGGGGAATCCGTCGTCACGGCCGACTATGGGAGCCACATTTTCTTCTGGGATCCCGCGACCGGGCGGAAACAATTCGACATCACGGCACGTGACGCGACCGATGTTGCGAAGCTTGCCGTGACGGCCGACGGCGGGACGCTCGCCGCCGGATCCTCCCGGCCGGTGAATGGGGCCGGGCAGGCCGGCGTGACATTCTGGGACGTCCGCACGCGGCGCGAGTTGCGGACCATCGACGTCCAAGGGCGCAACCTTCGCGACATGGCCCTGGCGCCCGACGGCTCGCGACTGGTCACGGCGTGCCAGGACAAACCGAACGAAATCAACGTATGGGACGTTGCCGGCGGCGGGGAACCGGTGAAGTTGACGACCCGGAAACAGGTCCGCTGCGTGGCCATCTCGCCGGACAAGCGGTTCGTAGCGGCCGGCACCGTGCGGGGATATATCCACGTGTGGACCCTGACGAACGGAGCGACCGTCCTCCTGGCAGGCCCCGGCGACTCGACCATCACGGACCTGGCCTTCTCGCCCGACGGACGCTGGCTTCTCAGTTCCAGCGAAAAGGGGCCGGTGCGTGTCCAAGAAACAGGAACGTGGATGGAGGTCTTTCGGTCCGACGAGCAAGTGCGGTCGTACCGCGCGGTCGCGTTCTCCTTCGATTCGAAGCACTTCGCAGCGGCAACGGACGACGCAGCGGTGGAGATATGGAGGGTTGCCGATTGGCAGGTGATTGCGGAAATCCGCCCACCGGAGCGAGCACGGTTGGCCGCCGTGGCGTTTTCCTCCGACGGCAAGATGCTGGCAGCCCACCGCCAGCACGGCTTGGCGATGGTGTGGGACCTGGAGCTGAAGTGAAGAGGCATTGGTGAAATAACGGAGGCAACCGTATGAAGACATCTATGAAGACATCCATGATGCGTGCGATGGTTCTGTTGGCCGTTCTGAGCGGGACCGCGGTCCAAGGAGCCGAGCCGAGCCCGTTTGAGACCGAGGCCGCACCGCTGCCGCAAACGGAGATCGACAAACTGGTGTTCGGCGAGCTGCGGCAGTTGGGCATCCCGCCGGCCAATGTCTGCTCGGACTCGGTATTCTTGCGGCGCGTTTACCTGGACGTGATCGGCACGCTGCCCACCGCGGACGAGGTGAAGGCGTTTCTGGAGGACCAGAGTCCGCGCAAGCGTGCGGCCCTGATTGATCGCCTGCTGGAGCGGCCGGAGTTTGCGGACTACTGGGCCATGAAGTGGTCCGACCTGTTGCGGGTGAAAGGGGTGGTTCCCATCAACCTGTGGCCGGATGCCGCCCAGGCGTATCACCGCTGGATTCGGACCTGCATCAAGGAGAATGTTCCCTACGACCGGTTCGCCCGGGAACTCCTCACCGCCAGCGGCAGCAACGTCCGCGTGCCGCAGGCCAACTTCTACCGGGCCGTTTCGAGCAAGGATCCGGCCAGCATCGCCGGCGCCGTGGCCCTGACATTCCTGGGCGAGCGGGCCGAGCGGTGGCCGAAAGAGCGGTTGGCGGGCATGGCCGCGCTGTTCTCGCAGGTCGGTTATAAGCCCACCTCGGAATGGAAAGAAGAGATCGTCTTCTGGGACTTCAACAAGGCGGACGCGCCGACCTCCGCTATCTTCCCGGACGGGACGCGCGTCGACCTTCCAGCGGACAAGGACCCGCGGATCATTTTTGCCGACTGGCTGATTACGCCGAAGAACCCCTGGTTCACCCGCAACATTGCCAACCGCGTCTGGTCCTGGCTCTTGGGACGGGGGATCATCCATGAGGCCGACGACGTGCGCCCGGACAACCCGCCGTCGAACCCCGAACTGCTGGCCTTCCTGGAAAAGGAGTTCATCACGGCCCGGTACGATATGAAGTATCTCTATCGCCTGATCCTGAACTCCCGGACGTATCAGTTGTCCTCGGTTGCCAAGAGCGACAGGCCCGAGGCGAAGGCCAACTTTGCGAGCTATCGGGTGCGCCGGATGGAGGCGGAGGTGTTGATGGATGCCCTGAACCAACTCAGCGTGACGATGGAGAAGTATTCCAGCGGGGTTACGGAGCCGAACACGTTCATTCCCGAGACTCAGCGGGCTATCGAGCTGGCCGACGGCACCTTGACCAGTCCGTTCCTGACGCTGTTCGGTCGCCCGATGCGCGCGACCGGGATGGAATCGGAGCGCAACAACCTCCCCACCCCCGCCCAGGAACTGTATCTTCTGAATTCCAACCAGATCCGGGCGAAGATGGAGCGGATACGCACCGTGCACGTTCCGCCCCGGGCGAAAGCGGAGGAAGTCGCAACGTCGCTGTATTTGGCAATTCTCTCGCGATACCCGACGGAAGAAGAGTCGAAGACCGTGGCGGCCTATTTGAACCCCGCTTCGACGGCAGCCGACGCGCCGGGCGCCGAGAAGGACAAGGCGCCGCCGCCCAAGGCGCCGCCGGGGAAAGCGCCGGCACAGAAACCGCCGGACCGGCTCTTGGATCTTGTCTGGGCGTTGGTCAACAGCGAGGAGTTCCTGTACCGCCATTGATGCGGATGAGAAGAAAGGGGACTTTGAGGAGACGAGCAAGATGAACATGATGACCCGGCGTGAAGCGATTCGCATGGGGATGCTGGGCGCCGGCGGGCTGCTGGCGGCCGGCGGTTTGCCCTCTCGGTTATTGGCGGCCGAGACCGTGCCGCCCGCCCCTCTGCCGGCCAAAGGCAAGGCCAAGGCGGTGATCCAGATATGGTGCGACGGCGGCATCTCGCAACTGGACACCTTCGACCCGAAGCCGGACATCAAGGAGATCAACGCGCCGCCCTGCGACAAGGCGATCCCGACCAATGTGCCGGGGATCAGGATCAACGGCATGTTGCCGCTCTTGGCGCAGCAGGCGGACAAGTATGCCATCATCCGCAGCATGACCCACGGCGAAAAGGCCCATGAAAACTCCGCCTACATTGTTCTGACGGGACGGAGGAAGGGCGCGGTCATGTACCCGACCGTCGGTTCCGTGGTTTCCGCCTTCAAAGGCGTGGATGCGGGATACAAGGGGCTGATTCCGCCTTTCGTCTGGTTGACCGGTACCGCGGGAGGGCGTCCTGCCACATGGACGGGGTTCATGGAGCAACGTTACGGGGCATGGGCCACGGGCGGCGATCCGTCGCAAACACCGTGGGTTGTGGATGGCATCGTCGTCGAGGGCATCACCGATGCCCGGCAAGTCCAACGGCGCGACCTGCTCAACGGGCTGAACACCCTGGGGCGGGCCATGAAAGGCGATGACGATCTCACCGCCATGGCACGGGCGAAGGACGGGGCCTACGGGCTGATCCTGGGCGAGGGGAAAAAGGTGTTCGATCTCTCTTCCGAGAAGGACGAACTGCGCGACCGTTACGGCCGCCACAAACTCGGCCAGTCGTGCCTGGCGGCGCGGAAATTGGTTGAAGTCGGGGTTCCCTACGTCCTGATCCACGCGATCAAGGGGAAAGACAACGGGGGTGGCGGGGCGGGAGATCCCCAATCGATGGACTGGGATACCCACAGGAAGAACTTCGAATCCATGAAATACTACTTGCCGCAACTGGACAGCGCGCTGGCGACCCTGTTGCAGGACTTGTCCGACCACGGGTTGCTGGACCGCACGATGGTCTGGGTGAGCGGCGAGATGGGCCATACCCCGGAGATCGCCTGGGGTGGCGAATTCGCCGGCGGGCGGGGACACTATCCGAACGTGTTTTCCACGCTTGTCGCCGGGGGCGGGTTCAAAGGGGGACGCGTGGTCGGGGAGACCGACGAAAGGGCGGCAAACGTCAAGCAGCGCCCCGTGTATCCGCAGGACCTGATCGGCTCGATGTACACGCTGCTCGGGATGGATCTGGCCGCCACGCTGCCCCATCCCCGCGGTTTGAAGTTCCCTCTGATGCCCGCTGCGTCGGAAAACACGCCGTCGGCCGGACTCTTGACGGAGATCATGTAGCCATGCACTCACACCCATCCCGATTGATCCTTGCGTTGTGTCTGGCGCCGCTGCCGGCGGCCGACGCCTGGGCCCAGAAGCGAGTGGCCGCGCCGGAGATCTTCCATGTCTATCCGGCCGGCGGCCGGCAGGGCACGACGTGCGAGGCCGAGATTCTCGGCGGGGGCCTGGCCGGCGCAACCAACGTCCACATCTCCGGCGGCGGAGCTCAGACGGCCATCGTCAAAGTGTACCAGGGCGCGTCGGCGGGGAACAGCGAAAGAGCAAAGCAGATAACCGCTCTGAAGGAACGGCTCGCGCAGGCGCGGAAACAGAACCCCGAAGATACCAAGGCCCAAGATGAACTCCGAACGCAGCTCGCCCTCGTGGTGGGGAAGAAATACGCGCCCGACGACGGAAAAGGGCTCCTGGTGATTCAGGTCACCCTTGCGCCGGACGCCGAGCCCGGCCCGCGGGAACTGCGCGTGGAGACGCCGGGAGGGCTCTCCAAGCCTTATCCATTCTATGTCGGCGTCCTGCCGGAATTCCGCAAGGCGGAAGTATCCTTGTGCGAGTTCTCCCAGAACAAGAACAAAGGCAAACAAACCCGCCCCCGCGACTTGCCGCCTCTGACGTTTGTTCTGCCGCCGGGGTCACCTTTGCTTCTGTTGGACGAGGACATGCTGTTCCGCGGGCCGCCGCCGGTCTTCACCATTCCGGCCACGCTGAACGGCCAGATCTTCCCCGGCCAGGTAGATCGCTACCGCTTCCAGGCGCGCAAAGGGCAGCAACTGGTGATCTCGGCCGTGGCGCGGGAGCTGAAACCATATCTGGCGGATGGTTCCCCCGGCTGGTTCGTGGCTGTCCTGACGCTCTACGATGCGAAAGGCAACGAAGTGGCCTACGCACAATCCTACCGGTTTCACCCCGATCCGGTCATTTTCCACAAGGTCCCCGCCGACGGCCAGTACACGCTGGAAATCAGAGATTCGGTCTATCGCGGGCGATACGACTTCGTTTATCGCATCTCGGTGGGAGAACTGCCGTTCGTCACCGGCATGTTCCCGCTGGGCGGGCCGGCAGGCAAGCCAACCTCCGTAAAACTGGAAGGATGGAACCTCCCGGCCGCTACTGTGGCAGCCGGCGCCAACAGCAAGGCGCCGGGCATCGAGCATGTATCGGTCCGCAACAAGGAGGGCGTCTCCAATCTCAGGCCCTTTGCCGTGGATTCCTTGCCGGAAATCCTGGAACAGGAACCGAATAACACGGTGGCGCAGTCCCAGAAAGTCTCGCTGCCGATCATCGTCAACGGGCGGATCGATCCGCCGGGCGACCGGGACGTGTTCCGTTTCGAGGGCAAGGCGGGCGAGGAGATCGTCGCGGAAGTCCAGGCGCGGCGGTTGGATTCTCCGCTGGATTCCTGCCTCAAGCTGACGGACGCCGGCGGCAAGCAGTTGGCCTTCAACGACGACTATGAGGAGAAGGTCGGCGGCGCCCCAGAGGGCTGGGAGGACAAGGGTCTAGGGCGGGAAACACACCATGCGGATTCCTATATCCGTGCGACCTTGCCGGCGGACGGGACCTATTATCTGCATCTGGGCGATATCCAGGGCAAGGGCGGGCCGGAGTACGCCTACCGCCTGCACATCCGGCCGGCCCAGCCCGACTTTGCGGTGCTGGTCACCAAGACCAGTATCGGCATGAAGACGGGCGCCTCCGAACCGCTGGCCGTGCAGGTCCTCCCGAGAGACGGTTTCACCGGTGCGGTGAACGTAACCCTGAGCGACGGCGCGTCAGGCTTCAAACTCTCGAATCCCTATATATCGCCAAAGACCCCCAACCAGATCCAATTCGCGATCACGGCCCCGCCGGCGCCCACCGAGAAGCCGGTCAAACTGGCTTTCGAGGGTCGGGCGACCATCCAAGGGCGCGAGGTTGTGCATCGGGCCATGACGGTGGAGTTGATGGAGCAGGCCTTCGGCGGTTATTATCATGCGGTCCCTGCCGACGGACTCGTGGCCATGGTGACCGAACCGCCCAAACCCCCTCCGCCGAAACCCAATCCGGGCAAGTCCGCGCAGCCGAAAGCGACTCCGCCGAAGTCCACGCCGCCGAAGGCCGACGCTCCCAAGGCCGAACCGTCGAAGATCGGGGCGGGGCTTCTCGACGGCGACGCCGTGGATCGTCTCTTCGCGGCGCCCCTGGAAGAACGGCTGTACCGTGAAGTGACAGCCAAGATCGTCGGCAAGACGCCCATCGTTATTCCCATCGAAGGGACCGCCCGGGTCCAGGTGAGCATGGCCACCAGGGTGCCTCTCGCGACGACGATCACGCTCGAATTGCGGGAACCGCCGGAGGGGATCACGATGCGCGACGCCTCGCAGTCGCCCGACGGTGCGGAGGTGGGGTTCGCCTTGCACGCCGATCCTGCCAAAGGGATCCGCCCCGGCCAGAAAGGGAACCTGACCATCAACGTCCTGATACCGCGAGGACGTCGCCCGGGACTGCTGGGCATATTGCCGCCCCTGCCCTTCGAGATTGTTGCCCCCGCCGTTTCGCCACCCCCCGGAAAGTAGCGATCGGGCCGGCGGGTGATAGAGGGGATTCCACCTGGAGCAAGAGAATGGACCATCAGCTTTCAACCGCGAGCAACAACATGAACAAGTGTTTCTCTTTCCTTCCGGCGGTCATCTTCGCATGGATGGTCGCCTCTGCCGGCATCTCGTCGGCCCAGGACGCCGAGACGGGCGGCGCGGACCTGCTCCGCGGCGCCATCTGGCGCGTGTTCTATGACCTCGCTCCGTGGCGTGTTGGATCAGACGGAAAGTACGTAGAGAGGGATTGGGGGGGCTTGCGTTCGCTGGCGCCGGCGTCAAACTGGTTTGCATCAGACTTTGACGATCGTGAATGGCCGATGTGCCAAGGGGTTCCGGGTGACAAACCGGGAACGGACAAGAGATGGCATATTTTGCCGGATTCATGGGCACTTTCGAAGGCACATCTTCGGGCATTTTCATCTTATGCAAGCTCTTTGCAATTGCGCACCCGTTTCAGCGTGTCGGATCCGTCCAAACTGGGGACGATTCTGTTGGCAGTGGACTTTCATGGAGGGGCGACGGTATGGTTGAACGGCCAGGAACTCACCCGCGCCCACATGCCAACGGGACCGGTTAGTTTCGACACCGTTGCCGCCGATTATCCCGCGGATCCTTCGCTGGGACGTGATCGTGAGATGCGATTTACGGTACCGGCAACGGCACTGAGATCCGGAGTCAACACGCTGGCCATTCAGATCAACCGTTCGGCATATCGCCCGGAATGCTTCAATGTTCCCAAACATGCGCAGGTTGCGGAGTGGTCTCCAATCGGGTTGTGGGATGTGCGGTTGACTGTCTCGGATGCGAAGGGACTGGCGACACTGACCCCGAAGCCGATTCGGATCTGGAATGCGGGTGCGATGACAATGGTGGGTTTCGAAGTCCGTGAGGCGGACCCGTTTCGTCCGCTCGGTCCGGTTGTGTTACGGGCGCCGCGTGGTGGGGTTGCCTGGGGCCAGGTTGTTGTCAACAGTGATACTCCGTTGAATGGGTTTTTTGTCGCGCCCGGGGAGTTGACGTCAAGCGTTGGGACGATCCCGGCCAAGGCCATTCAGGTGCGGTACGCCCACAAAACCAAACGCGACCAACCGAATCCTTATGCAGAACCGAATCCGTACGATGGGCTGCATGCCAAACCCGATCCACACGCCCGACTTCATCCGATGGGGGTATGCGTGCAAGTGCCTGCGGATGCAAAAGGAGGACTCTACAAAGGCTCCCTGGAGTTGAGCGGAGTCGGACAGGGGCAGAAGATTCAGGTGGAGCTGACAGTCTATGACTGGGTCATGCCGCCTCTGAGTGATCGGAAAGTTGGGAACGCATTGTTTCAATCGCCGGGCACGCTGGCCGATACCTATGGGACTGCGCTCTGGTCGGAGGAACATTGGAAGCATGTTGGTCGTTCACTGGCCCTGATGAAGGAACTGAATCCCAAAATGCTCCTTGTAAACACCCTAACCAAGACGGCCTTTGGGAAGGATCCACTGGTTGTGTTCAAGAAAGAAGGAGCGCGTTACACGCCCGATCTCACGAACGCGCGACGGTATTTGCAGGAGTGGCAGAAGCAGATCGGCGAACCGTACATGGTTTGTCTGCATCTGTGGGACGTGACAGTTCAAGGATCTGTGCCGGTCCTGATTCGTGAAGGCGACACGGTCAAACCTGGTGCGTTGCCGGATTTTGGCGAGGCGGGATCGGAACAGATATGGAAAGAAACGGTTGAAGGTCTCCGTCAGATCATGGGGGAATTGGGATGGAAGAAGTCCGTGTTGATGCTGGGCACTTTGCAGGACCACCAACCCAAAAAGAATGTAGTCGAGTTTTTCGCGGCCAACTTCCCGAAGATGCCGTGGAGCATCTATTCCCATGCATCGTGGTCCCCCAAGGGGATGCAGGTTGGTTTCTTCATGAGTCCGTGCGCCCAAGGCAAGGATTTCCCCTGTTTCTCCAATCATCGGGATGGTTTGGTCCAATCGTCGGGTCTGACGCAGTATCGCATCTTTCCAATGTTGGACATCATGCACTGGCTGAACCAAGGCACTTTTAACGGAACGACGGGTTTACTCGGGTCGGGAGGGATGGGATTTGATTATTGGGAGGTGAAGCTTGCACGCAATGGCACGTCGGGGCACTGGATGGCTTTTAACAATGCCGGTTGGGGCAATATTGTCCGCGGTGCTGTCGGTTGTTTCATTGCTCCGGGTCCTGATGGGGCTGTTCCGACGGTACGTTACGAAGTGTATCGCCAGGGACTTCAGGAATGCGAGGCATTGGCCTACATTTATGGCAATAAGACCAATCCCAAACTTCCGTCCGACATGGCACAACGGATCAAGGCCCTTCACGCCATGACTTCAGGGCAGATCTTGGTTCTATTCACCGGTGCTGATGTGGGTTGGAACCAGGTGCAGGACCAGATCTACACCTGCGCCGCCGACATCGCCAAGGCATTGAGCGAGCCGTAATCCTGGAGAATTCTGGCCGGCGAGATTGCGACAAGACAGGGGATTAGCAATGATGAAGGGTTCGAAATCAGGAGAAAACGGTCGGGTGCCGACCTGGATAACTTGTGCGCGCGGGGTGATAGCGATGATCGTGTGCGCTCAAGGTGTTCTGGCCAAAGAGTTTCCCCAGAGAAGAGCGACAGGTGCCGTGTCTCCCGTGGATACGGACTCACTGTGGTCTTCTGCCGAGGTCTCGGTCAAACTGGAAAAACCTCAAACGGAAACCAATGGGGAAATCCAAGTATACAATGGCTCGATGAAAGAGGATATGGATGTCAATGCGCTTTTCTTTGGCACATTCAACTACAAAGACCAGGCACGTCAACTCAAAGGCGAACGGATTGAAGGACCGGAGTTGGAATAGCAGAAGGCGCACCTGTGTCAGAAAAATGAAGAACCTCGTAAACAAGGAGAACCAGATGACGATGCGAACGATGACACTGTGGATCGGATGCCTGATTGCCGCGGGCTTGGCGACCGGAATTCCGGCCGCGGAATCCAAGACCGTAGAACCCCAGCCGGAGCCGATGCCGATGTGGACGAGCGAACCGAGCCAATGGAAGTGCGTGCCGCAGGTTGTGGTCGCGCCGGCCAACGGAGTCACGCTGGACGAGCGCGGACTCTTTCGTCAGTCCATGGACAAACATACCGCCTACCTGTTGGCCGACGCGAATGTCGACGACATGCTGCTGCGGTTCCGGAAACTTGCCGGGGTCCAGAACCCACCCGGTCAACTGCGTGGCTGGGAGAAGATGTTCCCCGCCCACGCGGCCCAGTTTCTGATCGGTGCCGGGAACACGCTGCGCTGGGGCGAGAACACTCGACTCCGTCAGCGCATGAACGAGGTGATCGCGGCGATGAAAGAATGCCGCACCACCGATGGGATGCTGGCTGCCCCCGCCGGGGGTGGCGAGGAAGGTTATTCGTTCATGCTCCTGGCCCACGGGCTGGACGCGGCGGCGCGGGCCGGCAACCGCGATGCCTACGACCTGCTGGCGGCGTGGGCGAAGTGGTACCGCCAATTCGTCGAAAAGCAGACCGCCAAGAACCCCCGGGAAAGGGCTTTGAGCGGTCAGAATTACTTCGCCGGCACGGCCCTGATGTTGGCCTACTCCGCCCCCGGCGGCGTCCCCGAAGACGTATCGGCCGCCTACAAGCACGTGTACCCCGAATGGATGCGCCAGCTTGCCCAGCGGGACCTGGAAGGCATCTGGAAGACCAAGCGCGGTCATCCCCATTCGGCTTACTGTTACGGATGGATCGGATTCCTGGACATCTACCGCGCCACCGGCGACCGTCGTCTGCTGGATGCGATGCTCGGCGGGTGGGAACTGTACCATGACCACTGGCAGCATCCGGGGGGAACCCTGGCGATCTGCGAGAGTCACGGACCGTATCCGCCCGATTCGCTCCATTTCGCCCACGGGAAGTGCCCTGGCGAGATGTGTTCGATGGTGTGGTGGGCCAAGTTCAATGCCATGCTCCATGGTTTGTTCCCGTCCAACGATCAATACGTCGCCGAGGTCGAGAAGGTCATCTACAACGTCGGGCTGGCCAATCAGATCAACAACTCCATCGCCTATCACACCCGCCTTGAAGGCCGCAAAGAACGGCCGGGAATCGGACACACCTGCTGCGAAGTGGTCGGCACCTACCTGTATGCCACGTTGCCCGAGTACATCTACTCGATTGCGGACGACGGTCTCCTCGTAAATCTCTACGAGGCGTCGTCCATCACCTGGAAACACGCCGGAAAGGCTTGTGGAGTCACGATGACCAGCCGGTTTCCATTTCAGCCGGAGGTGTCGTTGCGTCTGGATGCGAGCGAGCCGACCGAGATGAAACTCCGCATCCGGACGCCCGGTTGGGCGGCGGCCGACATGCCGATCCTGGTCAACGGTCAGGAAGCCGCGGTAGGAAGACCGGGCGCCTACGTCGTGCTGGACCGGACCTGGCGCACCAAAGATACGGTGACGTTCACTCTGCCCATGGATTTCCGCGTCATTCGCTATACGGGTCTGGATCAGATCCCCGGACACCGACGGTATTCGGTCCTGTACGGGCCGGCACTCATGGCGGCGGTCGGGACCATCGGCGAAAAGAACAAAGTGTTCATCCCCGATACCAAGATTACCACGTACAACATAGGCATCGCCCACGATCCGCTGAAACCCAAGGAGTGGTTGAAACCCAAACCGGATCAACCGCTCAACTTCACCGTTGATGGTCAGGCGGAACCATGTCTCACACCGTACTGGCAAGTCGACGCCGAGACCTTCACCTGCTTCCCCGTGATCGAGAAGATAGAGGCAGCCAAATGAAGAGCTGCGTGATGCCCGTGATCGTCTTGCTGGCGGCTCTCGGCGGGGTTGCGGCTGCCGGCGCCGACCCCAGTCCATTTGAGACAGGTTCCGCTCCGCCATCGCAGGGCCCGATCGACAAACTGGTTTTCGGCAAGCTCCAGCAGTTGGGCATCCCGCCGGCCAATCTTTGCTCAGACGCCGTATTTGTGCGGCGAGTCTATCTCGACGCGATCGGCACGCTGCCCACCGCCGAAGAGGTGAAGGCGTTCCTGGCCGACAAGAGCCCGGGCAAACGCGCTGAACTGATCGACCGCCTGCTGGAACGGCCCGAGTTTGCCGATTACTGGGCGATGAAATGGAGCGATCTTTTGCGGGTGAACGCGGCAGCGCCCATCAACCTCTGGCCCAACGCCGCCCAGGCGTACCACCGTTGGATCCGCACCTCGATCCGCGACAATGTCCCCTACGACCGGTTCGTCCGGGAGATGCTCACGGCCAGCGGCAGCAATTTCCGCGTGCCGCCGGTCAACTTCTACCGCGCCGTGACCACCAAGGATCCGGCCAGCATCGCCAAGGCCGTCGCCTTGACGCTGATGGGCGAGCGGGCCGAGCGGTGGCCGAAAGAACGATTAGCGGGCATGGCCGCGCTGTTCTCGCAGATCGGCTACAAGTCCACGCTGGAATGGAAAGAAGAGATCGTCTTCCGGGATTTCAACAAGGCCGGCGCGCCGACCTCCGCCGTCTTCCCGGACGGGACGGCGATTGCGCTCCCCGCCGGCACAGACCCGCGCATCGTCTTCGCCGATTGGCTCGTAACGCCGAAGAACGCCTGGTTCACCCGCAACATCGCCAACCGCGTCTGGTCGTGGCTGGTGGGGCGCGGCATCGTCCACGAACCGGACGACATCCGGCCGGACAATCCGCCGGTCAGTCCCGAACTGCTGGCCTTGCTGGAGAAGGAACTGGTCGCGGCACAATACGACCTGAAGCGCCTCTACTGCTTGATCCTGAACTCTCAGACCTACCAGTTGTCTTCGGTTCCCCAGAGCGACAAGCCGGAAGCGGCGGCCAATTTCGCGTGCTATCCATTGCGCCGGCTGGAGGCGGAGGTGCTGATCGACGCGTTGAACCAGATCAGCGGGACTACGGAGAAATATTCCAGCCGCGTGCCGGAACCCTATACGTGGTTTCCCGAGAGCCAGCGCGCCGTCGCGTTGCCCTGTAGCAGCCTCACCAGTCCGTTTCTGCAACTGTTCGGCCGTCCGGCGCGGGCGACCGGCTTGGAATCGGAACGTGATAACCGCATCTCCGACAACCAGCGGCTGCACCTGCTGAATTCCAACCACATTCGGAACAAGGTCCAGAAGACCTACGACCTCCGCGTCCTGCCGCGGGTGAAACCGCCCGCGGAGAAGGGCAAGGCGTCGGCCGCGGAGACGGGCGTATTGCCCCAGGAGATCGTCGCCGAGTTGTACCTCACGATTCTCTCGCGCTATCCAACGGATGACGAGTTGAAGATCGTCGAGACGAGTTCTCCCTCCACGTCCGCGAAAGAAAAGGCGCCGACACCGACAGCGGCCGAGCGGCAACAGGCGGTCTTGATCGATCTGATTTGGGCGCTCTTCAACAGCCGGGAATTCCTCTACCGGCATTGACTCCAAGAGGAAAAGGAGGATCAAATCCATGTCCAAAACCATCTCTCGACGCGAAGCGGTCCGTATCGGCCTCCTTGGCGCGGGCGGCCTGCTGCTGACCGACCGTCTGGCTCTTCGGGCGCCGGCGGCCCCAGAGCCGGCCCCGGCCCCGGCCAAGGCGAAGGCCAAGTCCGTGATCTTCGTCTGGCTGGAAGGCGGGTTGCCCCACCTGGACACCTTCGACCCGAAGGCGGACGCGGGAGCCGACATCACGGGCGGCCCTCCCTTCGACAAGGCGATCCGCACCAACGTGCCGGGCATCATGATCAACGGCATGCTGCCGGTCTTGGCACGGCAGGCGGACAAGTATTCCATCATCCGCAGCGTCACTCACGCCTATAACGGCCATGAGTTCGCCGGCTACACGATGCTGACCGGCCGGGACAAGGGCGGAATGATCTTCCCGAGCTTCGGCTGGGTGGTCTCGCTCCTGAAGGGCGTCGATGCCGGCTACCGCGGAAGGATTCCGCCCTACGTCGTGCTGACCCGGGAGTCGAGGCCCGAGTTGGGATTCCTCGATCCGCGCTATGGACCGTTCTGCACGGGCGGCGATCCGAGCCAAACGCCGTTCGCCGTGGAAGGCATCGTCGCTCCCGGCGTTACCGAGGAGCAACAGCACCGGCGCCGCGAGCTGCTCCACAAGCTGGACACGCTGGGCGGCAGCGTAAAGGACGGTGCGCAATCGACGGCCTGGGCGCAGACCGAGGAAGCGGCCTACGACCTGGTTTTGGGCGAGGGACGGAAACTCTTCGACCTCTCCGAGGAAAAGGAACTGTTGACGAAGCGGGCCAAAGAGTACTCCGCTAAGGGAGACGAGGCGAGTGCATACGCCCAAGCCTACCGCGGCAGCCGGTTCGGGCTGACTTGCATCATGGCCAGGCGGCTGGTGGAAGCGGGCGTCCCCTTCGTCCAGATCAATGCCGCGGGTTTTGATACGCACGGGACGCATGATACCGCGTATCGCCAATCGCTCATGCCGTTCGACGTGGGCTTGGCGGGCCTGTTGCAGGACCTTTCCGAGAGGGGGCTCTTGGAGACCACCGTCGTCTACTGCTGCGGCGAATTCGGCCATCATCCCAGGGGCGGTCATTGGCCGAACGCCTTTTCGGCCCTGGTCGCCGGGGGCGGTTTCAAGGGCGGCCACGTGGTCGGAGCAACCGATGCCCGAGGGGAATACGTCAAGGACCGCCCGGTGTATCCCGTCGATCTCCTCGGCAGCATCTACCAGTTGCTCGGGATTGATCTGGCCACCAGGCTGCCGCACCCACGGGGCGACGAAGTGGACGTCCGCGTCATGCCCTCGGCGGCCGACAACGTCAAATCGGCCGGCCTGTTGAAGGAGATCATGTCATGAGCAGCAAGGTAACCGACGGGGGACTGTCCCGATTTTCGCGGCGACGAAGACCTTGTCTTACAAGTGAGGGGTTCTCGCCGCGAAAATGGGACTGTCCCCTTTGTTCGCCGGCGGTCCGGCTGATCGCGGCCGCAGGGGTCGCGCTGCTCTTGGCGGCCGATGCCTGGGGCCAGCAGCGGAAGAAACCGGGAATCGGCTATCTGTATCCGGCCGGCGCTCGGCAGGGCACGACGGTCCAGGTGGAGGTCGGCGGGCTGAAGAACTTTCCCCTTACGCAATTGAGCTATTCAGGCCACATCAAGCACTTCTCCATGCCCACCCACGTGCATGTCTCGGGCAAGGGCATTCAGGCGACCATCACCGGCTTCGAGGTCAAGGATTGTGCCGAGTCGCGCAAGGAGTACCTTGCGCTGGCGACCGAGTTGCGCTCCCTGTTGAAAGACCCGCCGGATGCCGCGGCGCAACGGAGGATCGCCGAGATCCGAATGAAGGCGGCCCTCCTGCTGGGAGAGTTTACGCGAAGGACCATCGTCTTCGAGGACCCCGTTCCGGCGCCGTCGCACTGCGTGGTCTTCGTTAGCCTTGCGCTGGCGCCGGATGCGGAGTTGGGCCGGCGCGAGCTGCGATTGGAAACCACCGACGGGCTGTCCAATCCGCTGCCGTTTTGCGTCGGCGATCTGCCCGAATTCCGCAGGACGGACTTCGACCCGATTGCGTTTGCGGCGGGTCCTTTGTCGGATAGGCCGCCGTTGGCCCCGTCACGCAATATAATCCATGACGTTGCGACCGGGGGCCGGGTGTCGCCCGCGCCGGACTATCAACTCCCGCCGCGGCCGAGTTTTACCCTGCCCGCGCAATTGCCGCCGCCGATGTCATCGCTCTTGTTGGTGGACTGCGACATGAAGCGCCGGGCGTATTGGCCGCCGCCGTTGTTCACGCTGCCGGCCGTGGTGAACGGCCAGATCTTCCCCGGCGAAGCGGATCGCTTTCGCTTCCAGGCCCGCAAGGGGCAGCAGTTGGTGATTGCCTCTAGTGCGCGGGAGTTGATGCGGTACATCTGGGACGGCTCGCCCGGCTGGTTCCAGATCGTCCTGGCCCTCTACGATCCCAAGGGAAAGGAAGTGGCGTATAACAACTCCTACCGGTTCCATCAAGACTCGGCCATTCTCTACAAAGTGCCCGCCGACGGCGAGTACACGCTGGAGATCCGGGACTCCCTCTACCGCGGTCGTGGCGACTTCGTCTATCGCGTGGCGGTCAGCGAGCATCCGATGCTGACGAGCATCTTCCCGCTGGGCGGGCCGGCGGGCGGGCAAACCACCGTGAAACTGGAAGGCTGGAACCTCCCCGCCGACACCCTGACGCACGATGCCCGGGGCAAAGGGCCGGGCACGGCCTTCATTTCCGTGCGCAACAAGGAAGGGGTCTCCAACCAGGTGCCGTTCGCCCTGGACTCGCTGCCCGAATGCCTGGAACGCGAGCCGAACGACACGCCGGCCGACGCCCAGTCGCTTACGCTGCCCGCGATCGTCAACGGGCGGATCGATCCGCCGGGCGACCGGGACGTGTTCCGGTTCGAGGGCAAGGCCGGCCAGGAAATCGTCGCCGAAGTCCACGCCCGCCGGCTCGATTCCCCGCTGGATTCGTTCCTCCAACTGACCGACGCCAACGGCAAGCAACTGGCCTTCAACGACGACTATGAGGACAAGGGCGCGGGCCTGCGGACGCATCATGCCGATTCCCATATCCGCGCGACCCTGCCGGCCGACGGGACCTACTACCTGGAGCTTGGCGACATCCAAGGCAAGGGCGGCCCGGAGTACGCCTACCGCTTGCACGTCAGGCCGCCGCAAGGGGATTTCGAGTTGCGGGCCGTGCCGTCGGGCATGCTTGCGCGCCCCGGCGAGACCGTGCCCGTCACCGTGCATGTCCTGCGGAAAGAAGGGTTTTCCGGCCCGGTGACCGTGAAACTGAAGGATGCGCCGGACGGCTTCAAGCTAAGCGACGGTTACGTGTCGCCCGGTAGCCCGGACCTGATTCGGCTCTCGCTCACGGCGCCGCCGGCGCCTCTGGAGCGCGCCGTCAAGGTGGCCCTGGAGGGCCGCGCGACCGTTGGCGGCCGGGAGATCGTGCGTCCGGTCGTGCCGGCCGACGAGATGGAGCAGGCCTTCGGCGCGTCGAAGCACCTCGTTGCCGCCCGGGAATTCCTGGTGGCCGTGCGGGAACGAGCGGTGGCGAGGCTCGTGCCGCCGATCAAGCAGCCGGACAAGTCATCGCAGATGTCGGCCGCCCCGCCACCCGTGGTGGGCAAGGTCCTTGGCACAACACCCATTCGTATTCCGATTGAAGGCACGGCCGGGATCCAGGTAAGCATGCCCGCCAAACCGGCCGTGAGCTGGGAGTTTGTGCTGAGCGACCCGCCGGAAGGAATTGCGATGAAGACGGTATATGCCGACGGCGCCGAGGTCGTGTTGACCGTTCAGAGCGATCCCGCCAAAGGAAGCCGCCCCGGCATGAAAGGGAACTTGACCGTCAATGTTTTTGAACCGGGAGTCAAGCGCCATCAACTGACGGGCGTATTGCCCGCCATACCGTTCGAGGTCGTCGGCCCCGCCGCGTCGCCACCTGGCGGGAAGGCTGTTTCGGCCGAGTGGCCGTCGTTGCCCGATCCGGCCAAGTACGCCAAGGGTGAACTGGTCAGCCTCTTCAACGGGAAGGATCTGACCGGTTGGGAGGGCAGCCCGCAGCACTGGAAGGTGGAAGACGGCGCGATCGTGGCCGTCCGCGTGCCCGTCCCCGAAAACCATACTTATCTGATCTGGAAGGGCGACCAAGAGGGCCCCGAGGCGGCCGATTTCGAGTTGCACGTCAAGGTCCGGGACATCGCCGTCAATTCGGGGATCCATTACCGCTGCTCCAAGCACGAGAACTATGTCCTGGGCGGCCCTTCTTTAGACATCGCCGGGCCGACTGCGGCCGGTTGGTGCTACTTCAGCCCGCCGCCGGGGCGAAACGTCAAGATCTATCCCGTCAATCTGCGCTGGCTGGTCACCGACTGCGCGCGGCCGATGGGCAAGATCGACCCCGCCCTCGAGCCGAAGGATCTCATGAAGAAGATCAAGACCGACGACTGGAACGAGATGGTGGTCATTGCACTGGGCAGCCGGATCATCCACAAGATCAACGACGCCGTCTTTCTCGACATGATCGACCAGGGCGAAGGCGCCCGCGCGAAGGGATATATCGGGTTCCAGTTGCACAGCGGGCCGGGCGGGACCATCAAGTTCAAGGACATCCGTTTCCGCCGCCTCGTAGTTCCCAAGAAGGAGCAAGCTCTCGGCAAGCAACCTGGAGGGGAAAAAGGAGACTCGCCATGAGCACTCGGGTATCCATCACGCGCCGCGAGGTGCTCAAGACGGCGGCGGGGGCCGTCGCAGGTAACCGTTCACACCTTGGGGAGCAATGAGGGGGCGGATTGGTGGGCGAGATGAGCTTCCACGGCGGCGGTGACGAAAGTGAAGGCGTTGTGGCCTTGCTGGCGGCAAGTTTCAATGACCGT
>JBEKCP010000033.1:0-20102 GCA_050014815.1 Thermoguttaceae bacterium
CGCTTCGCTCGACCCACCCTACAAATCTCCGACCTTCCGCAAAGGAAGTTCATTGCGTAAGTTCGTGAAAGTGAGACCGTGGGGATGAAAGTCCTGGTGCTGTCCCAAGAAGTGGACGAGATTTCGTACCGCTATCGGATCGAGCCGTTCCTCCCGGCGCTTGCCCGGCAAGGGATCGCTGTCGAGACGATGATCCTGGATGGCACGATTCTCGGGCGGACGCGACAGTTGCTCCGCGCGGGCAAGTTCGACCTGGCCATCCTCCAGCGCAAATTGATGTCGATGGTCCAGGTCGGCATCCTGCGATCCGTGGCCCCGCGACTGGTCTACGAGCTGGACGACGCCCTCTTCCAGCGATGCAGCGGTCATCGCAAAGGGCCGAATAGTTGGCGACTCGCTGCCCGCTTCTGGGCTACGCTGCGGGCGGCGGACCTGGTGATTGTCGGCAACGAATACCTCAAGCAGCGTGCGGCGGCACACGTCGAGCCCGGCCGGATCGAGGTCATCCCCACGTGCGTCGACCCGGACCGCTACCGCCCGGCCTCGCACCTCGCCCGCGGCGCCGCAGCGCGGCTGGCATGGATCGGCCAGACGTGTACGCTGCGAGGGTTCCAATTGGCAGCGGACTGCCTGGCGGCGGCGGGGAGGCGATTGCCGGGATTGACGCTGCGATTGATCTGCGACCAGGGCCTTGAATTGCCCGACCTGCGGACGCAACTCCGCCCCTGGTCCTCCGCCACGGAGGCCGGCGAGCTGGCCGCAGCCGACATCGGCGTCAGTTGGCTGCCGGACGACTCCTTTACGCGGGGCAAATGCGGGCTGAAGATCCTGCAATACATGGCTGCGGGCCTGCCGGTGGTCGCCAACCCGGTCGGCGTGACTCCCGGGCTGGTGACGCACGGCCTGACGGGTTTTCTGGCCACGACGCCCCGCGAGTGGGCCGACGCCGTGGAGCGATTGGCCCGGGACCCCGATTTGCGGCGGCGGATGGGGGCCGCGGGCCGTGAGCGGCTCCAGCGGGAATTCAGCGTCCAACGGTGGGCGCCGCGGCTGGCGGCGCTCGTCCGGCAGGTGCATTCAGCCACGGATGGAACACCGATCGAACACGGATGGAAGAAAGCGGGTTGAAGTGTTTGCGATTCCGTGCTTCATCCGTGTTTCATCCGTGGCTGGGGTCCCTGTCTCAGCCTGCCCGTCTTGTTCGCCTGCCACAGCCGGCCGCCGGCCACCTCCAGCGCGGTGAGCCAGCCTTCGCCGTAGCACCAGGTGTCGATGCACAGCAGGTGGCCCAGATCGAGGATCTCGCCCGTCTTCTGCGAGGTGTGCCCCACGATCGCGATCTTGCCGGAGACGTGGGGGCCGGGCAGCCCTCTCTTGAGCGACTCCCACACCAGCACGTCGCGGGGCTGTCGGGCCAGCGCGAGGTCGCTGCGATAGCTGGCGTGTACGAAGAAGTGCCGCGGCGTCTCGTAGTAGAGCCGGCAGCCTTCGAGGAAGTCGAGGTGCCTCGGCCAGACGCCCTCCGGCAGGAGCGCGTGGTACGAGGCCAGGGTCGCGTCGCCGCCGAAGGCCAGCCAATCGCTGAACAGGTCGCTGCGCCCCCGGCACACCTTCAGCATCATTTCGTCGTGGTTGCCCAACAGCGGCACGAGCCGCGTCCGCCCGGCCAGCCGGCAGAGTTCCTCCAGTACGCCGCAGGTGTCCGGCCCGCGGTCCCCGTAGTCGCCCATCGCGACGATCGTGTCCTTGGGGCCCGGGTCGATCGCCGTCAGCAGGGTCTGGAGGGCGGCCAGACATCCGTGAATATCGCCAATCGCAATCAGTCGGCCCGGCACGATGGTCTCATCCTCCAACCGTTTTCCATTTCAGTATTCTAACTCAAGCGGCGGACCAACGGGCAGGCGCCTCCGCCGCTTTTCTTGCGGCGGGGGCGCGGCGATGGTAGAATCCGGTCGTGCCCTGAACACTCAGCGATTGCTTGATGTCCGACTCCGAGCCACCCGCAGACGACGCCGGCGCGCCGGACGACCAGTACCGGTTGGCGCCGCCGGACCCGGGGCCGGGTCCGCCCGAGCCGCGGCTGCCCGGCGAGCCGGTCGACCCGGCTCGGCTCGAGCCTCCGCCGAAAGAGCGGTTCCAGTTCTCGATTTCCGACCTGTTGCTCGTGACGGCGGCCGTATCGCTGCTGTTGAGCATCACGGGCCGGCTGGTTCAGATCATGCCGGGCGGCCCGACGCCCGCGAACTTCGCCGGAGTGATGGGGCTCGGCGCCCTGGCCTGCATGATCGTGCTGGCGCTTATCCCGCAACCGCGGGGCATCATCCTGCTGGGCTGGTGGGTGCTCTCGGCCCTGTACGTCATGGCCTGCGCCATGGCGCTGTTGACGCACGGATAGGAAGATGGCGGACGCCCAAACTAGCCCGAAGCGCAAGCGAGGGAGCGCCAACGCATTGCCCTGTTAGAAGAGTTGCAGTTCTCTTGTCGCCGCCTGTAGGCGGCTTTGAGAGGATGCCCCTCCGCTGAACTGACGCATCCTTACCGTCTCCTTTGGGAAACGTGCGATGACTTCCAGTTCACCACCGAGCGCTTTCACGATCTTGCGGAGCGTTGAAATCTGCATATCGGACTGCTTTTCCAGCTTCGACAGGCTCGGCTGCTTGACTCCCAGCGCCTCGGCGACCTGCCGCTGGCTCTTGCCGGCCAAACGTCGAATCTCGCTCAGGAGCAACTCGGCCAGCAATTCCCGCGTGCGGTTGGCTGCCCGCTGACGCGTTCGCTGCGTGGTCGTTCGTTTCACCAATTGATCGAATGACTTGGCCATCTCACTTCCCCCTCAGCCGTCGAATTCCGCCGTGGTGGCCACCTTCCACATACCGCAAGTATAGCCTATAGGCTATACCAGGTCAATAGCCGATTCCCGAGCAAAAGACGGTGGCACCGGCGGCCTTAGCTTGGGCTGCCTCGGCCAGGCGACGGCCGGCGGCGCGGCAGGCCGCCAGCACGTCGGCCGTGGGCCGGTACTTGGCCCGCAAAGGCGGCCCCGCCATTTCCCAGCCGAGCGCCGCAAGCCCTTCTTGCACCGTTTCCGGGCCGCCGGGCCCCCAACCGTACGAGCCGAAGGCCATGGCCGCCTTGCCCGAAGGCTTCAATCCCCGGAGGTAACTCAACACCGCGGCGGCGGCCGGCGTGGGACCGCGGTTGAGCGTGGGGCAGCCGACGGCCACCGCCGCGGCATCGTGTACCTCGGCCGCGATCCGCGTCAGGCTGGTCGCCCGCATCGAGATCAGCACTGCGTGGACCCCCGGCTGCGAGGCGCCGTCGAGGATCGCCTCGGCCATCGCGCGGGTGCTCTCCCACATGGTGTCGTAGAGCACGACCACCTTGGCGGCCCTGCGGCCCGTGGCCCAGTCGCGGTAGGCCGCGAGGATCTCCGCCACGCCCGACCGCCAGATGACGCCGTGGCTCGGCGCGATCGCATCGATCTCCAGCCCACGGAGCTTGTCGAGGCTCATCAGCACCGCTTTCGGATACGGGAGCAGGATGTTGGCGAAATACGTCTTCGCTTCGTCGAACACCTGCTCACGGGGCATCTCGTCGTCAAACCGCGGCCCGCTGGCCATGTGCTGGCCGAAAACGTCCATCGAGAAGAGGAGCCGCTCCTCGGGCACGCAGGTCCACATCGACTCGGGCCAATGGACCATGGGCGTCTCGTAGAACTCCAGGGAGCGGCGGCCCAGGCATAGCCGGTCCCCCTCCTTGACGACCTGGAACTTCCACGCCGCGGTGTCGAAGTGCTCGGCGAGCGCGGCGCGGCACTTCGCGTCGCAGACGACCGTCGCCCCCGGATACGCCCGCAATACCTCCGATAGCGCCCCGGAATGGTCCAACTCGGCATGATTGACCACGAGGTAGTCCAGTCCGCCGCTTACGGATTGGCCGGTCTGCTGACCGAGCACCGCGGCGATGTTCCCCAAGAGCGTGTCCGCGTGTTCCTGCTTGACGGTGTCGATCAGGGCCGTCCTTTCGTCGCGGAGCAGGTAGGCGTTGTAGGTCGTTCCGCAGGCCGTGTCGTAGCCGTGGAAATCGCGAATGCTCCAATCGACGTAGCCGACCCAGAAGATGTCCGGACGCAGGGTGATGTTCATGCTTCGTGGCAGCAGGTCTTCTCGCCCGTCGGCTCGGCCGGCGTGCGGGGCGGCCGCGACAGTGGATAGGAGAGCACCAAGACGGCCAGCAAGGCGACGGCCCAAACGCTCGACCACCAACCCCCTTCGCCCATCGTATGACCGGCAGCGCCAAGCTGCGGCATCCAAGAGCCGACCAGGCGCATGACCAGGTCCAGGAGCAGTCCGCAGAGGACCGCGCTCAGGGCGACGGTCAGCAGGTAGAGGATCGTAGTCCGCCGGCCCAGGACCTTCCAGATAGTGGGGAGCGTGGAGAAGTTGGTTGCGGCGCCGGCGATGAGAAAGGCCAGGGCCGCGCCCGGCGACGCGCCCAGGCAGATCAGGCCCGCCGCGATCGGCACGGAGGCGGTCGCACATACATAGAGCGGGATCCCCACGGCCATCAAAATGAGGATCGAGGCCAGTCCACCGCCGAACGAGGTCTGCACGTGGTAGAGATTCACCACGGCGGCCACGGCGCCGGCCAGGAGGACGCCGACGGCCAGGGGCGCGGCCAGGTCTCGCGGCAAGGTGACGAAGCCGTAGCGGACGGCCCGCCACAGCAGGCCGCCCGTGCGGTCGCCCGTGCAGCAGGCCTCGGTGCAGGCGGCCGGCTCGGGCTCGCCGCCGGGGTCGGTCCGGCGGTCCTCGCCGAAAAGGAGGACCAGGATCCCGCCGAGGATCCCGCTCACCAGCGCGGCCACGGGCCGGAAGGCCGCGAAGACCGGGCCGAGCATCGCGTAGCTTGCGGCGATGCTGTCCACGCCGGTTTGCGGGGTGGAGAGCAGGAAGGCGGTGGTTGCCGCGCGGCTGGCCCCGTGCCGCCGCATCGAGGCGGCCACCGGGATGACGCTGCACGAGCACAGCGGCAGCGGGATGCCCCACAGGGCCGCCTCAAGGACCGGACGGAGCCCCCGCCCGCCCAGGTGACGCTCCGTCCACTCCGGCGAGATCAGGACCGACAACCCTCCGGCCATGGCAAATCCGAACAACAGGTACGGGGCCATCTCGCCCAGCACCAGCCAGCTTTGCGATAAGATGTTCAGCAGTAGCTCGTACATTAAGTTGCGTGTTTGGCCAGGTACTCCGCGACGCCCTTGGAGGTCGGCTTCATGGCCTCTTCGCCGGGCCGCCAGTTGGCGGGGCAGACCTCGCCGTGGGCCTCGGTGAACTGCAGGGCATCGAGGACCCGCAGGGCCTCGTCCACGCTTCGCCCCAGCGGCAGGTCATTGACCAGGGCATGGCGGACCACCCCGTCCTTGTCGATCAGGAACAGCCCGCGCAACGCCACGCCCCCCTCGGTCAGCACGCCGTAGTCCTTCGAGATCTCCTTTTTGAGGTCGGCCACCAGCGGGTAGCCGATCGGGCCCAGCCCGCCCTGGTTCCGCGGCGTGTTCTTCCAGGCCAGGTGCGTGTAATGGGAATCCACGGAAACGCCGACGAGCATCGCGTTCCTCTCCTCGAACTTCCGCACCGCCTTGTCGAAGGCGATGATCTCCGAGGGACACACGAAGGTGAAGTCCAGCGGGTAGAAGAACAACACGACGTACTTCCCCCGGTACGACGACAGCCGCAGGTCGGCGAACGTATTGTCCGGCATGACGGCCTTCGCGGAGAAATCGGGGGCGGGCTTGGTAACCAGGCAGCACATGATCGGGTCCTTTCTTTGAGTTCTAGTCAAGGCGGGCTAGAATGCAACGTTTCGCTTTCAGAAACGTACCACTACTCCCCGCGTACGGTATAAATTCAGTCTCCCGCTCGCTTGCCGAGCTCGGAATCGAGGAACAACAGGCCGACGTTCCCGTCGCCCATCATCTTGAGCTTCTCGACGATTATCTGGGCGTTGGCCTCTTCCTCGACCTGCTCGTTGACGAACCATTGCAGGAACGCGTGGGTGGCGAAATCGGCCTCGCTGGCGGCCAGCTTCACCAGGCCGTGGATCCGCCCCGTGACCTGGCATTCGTGGTTCAGGGCATCCTGGAAGGCGTCCTGGACCGAGCTCCACTTCTCCTTCGGCGCGCCCAGCGGCAAGAACGAGACGTGACCGCCGCGATCGACAATCTGCTGGAAGAACTTCATGGCGTGGCGCCATTCCTCGCCGGCCTGCACCTTCATCCAGTGGGCCATGCCGCGGAGGCTCCGCGACTCGAAATGGGCCGCCATCGAGAGGTAGAGATACGCCGACGCCATCTCGGCGTTCATCTGGTCGTTCAGGGCGTCCTGAATGTTCGACTTGAGCATGGTTTCGATCTTCCTTTCACGAGTTTTCAGGGCAACGGGGACAAATACCGTCCAGCTTGTGAATCATACCGGTGCGGGCCAGCAGGTCGAGGTCCTAGAGACGGTTCCGAGGCAGATTAGGGCTAGTCGTCCTAAGCCCAGACGCAAAACGCCTGGGCTACAGAAAGGCCCCTTTCCCACGTTTTGCACCAACAGTGCCACCCGAAGCGTCGAATGATCCAAGATGAACCACCAACGGGGGGGTGTGGGCGGCCAACTCGGTCACCCGGCCGATATCTTCTCGACGACAACTCGGGTGAAGATTTGCCGGTGGCCTGTCCGGCGACGAAAGTTCTTGCGGCGGCGCATCTTCTGGATCACCAACTTCGGACCCTGGGCGACGGAGATCACGCGGGCGGTCACCACAGCCGACTCCAACGCTGGGCGACCGATCCGCAGGCCGCTTTCGTCCCGCACCGCCAAGACCCGCTCGAACTTCAATTCTTCGCCCGGTGGCAGGTCTCGGTAGTCGATCTCGATTTCCTGGCCCTCTTCAACCTTCAGTTGGTGCCGGCCGTCTTCAACTATTGCGTACATGGGGGGTCCTGCCATCGTTCCGGGAGGTTCAGAGCCCTGTAGTATAGAGGGCGGCCGCCGGGGGTACAAGGGTGCGCAGGAGCATTTTTATCGTAGGTCCCGCTTGCCGAGCGGGACTGTTGCGGAAGATGGGGTCCCGCTTGCCGAGCGGGACTGTTGCGGAAATCGTAGGACCCGCTTGCCGAGCGGGACTGTTGCGGACGATGGGGTCCCGCTCGGCGAGCGGGGCCTACCGGCCGCCACCCGACCATCATATACCCCAAGTGGTGGTATATGCTTGCGAGGCTCGCGTTTAACTAGATAGGGTCATTCTCTTTCCCAGGAGGCGTGTTACTAATTCCATGTGGGGCGGTTTGACACAGTTCTCAATATTATATATTCTTGGCATTCTGTGAATTAAGGAAACAACCCCTGTAAGGGGATACCATGAAAGCAGCTTATATTCAGAAAGTTGGACCCCCGGAGGTGATCGTCTACGGCGATCTCCCTAAACCCAAACCAATTGGCAACCAGGTCCTCGTCAAGGTCAAAGCGGTATCCGTCAATCCCGTGGACACGTACATCCGCGCGGGCCTCGGCCCGGCGGAACTTCCTCAGCCCTTCATCATCGGCTGCGATTTGGCGGGCGTCGTCGAGTCGGTCGGCCCGGAGGCTGCGCGGCTGAAGGCCGGAGACCGCGTCTGGGGCAGCAACCAGGGATTGCTGGGCCGGCAGGGATCCTTTGCCGAGTATGCCGCCGTCGAGGAGCAGTGGCTCTATCCCATGCCTGACGAGGTTTCGTTCCAGGACGCCGCGGCCATCGCCCTGGTCGGCATAACGGCCCACCTGGGTCTGTTCCGCGACGCCCAATTGAAGATGGGCGAAAAGGTGTTCGTCTTCGGCGGATCGGGCGGGGTGGGGTCCTGCGTGGTCCAGATGGCCCGGGCCGTCGGCGCGCGGGTCCTGACCACCGCCAGCAACGCCGCCAAGGTCCAGGTCTGCAAACGCCTGGGCGCCAATGTGGTAGTACAGTACAAGAATGGCGACCTTGGGGAGGCCCTTCGCCGATTCGGCCCCATCGACGTCTGGTGGGAGAATCTGCGGGAGCCGAACCTGGAGCGCGCGGTCGAGCACCTGGCCACCGGCGGCCGGATCCTTGTAACGGCCGGGCGAGAGGCCCGCTCGTCGCTGCGCATCGGCCCGTTCTACGTCAAAGACGGCCGGATCTTCGGCTTCGCCATGTTCAATGCCCCGGCGGACCAGCAACGCAAAGCGGCGGCCGAGATCAACCGCTGGCTGGGCCGAGGCAAACTCAAACCGCAGATCGACCGCGTGATGAAACTCTCCGAGGCCGCCGAGGCCCACCGCCTCCAGGAGGCCAGCACGCTTCACAAGAAAAACATATTGACCGGCAAGATCGTGCTCGTGCCGTAGGCTCTGCCCAGGCACGATTTCGACGATGTTTCCTCGGTGGCGGTAGGTCGGCGAGGTCGTCAATACCCCCGGGACCTGTCCTTCTTTGCCTCTCCGGCGGGTCGGGTGGGCGAGGCGATCTGCTCGTGATCTTCCAGCCGGCCGCGGACCCACACCTTGTCGCCGGAGATCTTGACCTCGGCCTGCGGCGCCATCGCCTTGAACCGCTTGGCCAGCGCGTCCGGATTGGGCCCCGCGGGATAGCTCCGCACCAGGGCGATTTTCTCCGGCAGGCCGACCAGTTGGATGCGCCGGCCGCCGTCGGTCAGGTCGAACGTCAGGTCGAACTCGGCGGCCACGAGCGTGACGCGGTCGGTCCAGGGCATTGGCGGCAACTCGGCGGCCGGCCAGAGGTCGTGGGGCACGCGGGCCTGTCCGTCGATTTCGACCGCGGCCTCCGCGGCCAATCGGCCCAGCAGCTCGCGCGGGGTCGCAAAATCTTCCCATGCCAGCGATTTGCTGTGCAGCAATCGCGCGGCCATGGCAGGCTCCAGCCGCCGGATCTCTTCCTGGCGGAGGACGGCGATGGTCCGCAGTCGGGAGGCGGCCTCGGGCGGCCCGAAATACGCCACCGGCCCCAACATCGAGAGGCCCAGTTGCCGGTTCCGGGCGATCTTGGCAAGGGCCTCGGCCAGGGGCACCGAGGCCAGCTTGATCTCGATCCGCTGGCCCGGATCCACCCGCCGGTCCAGAAGGATGGCCATTCGCTCGGCCCGCGACAGGCTGACCAGTGCCTCCCGCAGCGGGACCTTCCAGACGATATCGACCGGCGCGGCCAATTGGCGCTGGAAGGCCGGCCCGGTAGCCCACGCGATCTTTGCCCCCGCGGCCGGGGCACGTGTGGCCGCGGCCAGCAAGGCGACGGCGGCCAGCAGGGCGGCTGCCGCCATGTAGCCGGCACACTCCGTGTGCCGGATCCGCGACCAACCTTCGGTCGGTGCCCGGAGTGTGCGGCCTACATGCCGGGAAATGTTGGCCGGCTTTCTGTCCTTGAAGATTGGCAAGAAACCGGGGTTCGGATTACAATAGACTCTGACAATCTCCTCTGGCGCTCTCATAAGCGAGGACCCGTGTGGGCGACGAACTTCGGATGCCGCGGTTGCTGGCTCTCTATCAAGAATACCTGGAGAAGCCGGATCCCGCCATCTTTACCCAAAAGGTTTCCGGGCAGTACCTGCCGGGGACGTTGGAGCGGCTTGCCCGGCATGGCCGCCGGGAGGTCCGCCGCGCGGCCGTCGCGGCCCTGGGACTGGTCGGCGAGTATGAGGCGAACGCCACGCTGGGCTCCGCCCTGGTCGATGCGGACCGCACCGTCCGAATCCTGGCCGAGAACAGCATTCGGTACGTGTGGACCCGGACGGGCAGCGATGCCGATCGCTTTCAGTTGGGCGTGATTCTGCGGCTGAACGCCTCGCGGCGGTTTGAAGAAGTCGTGCGGTTGGCGACCCAGTTGATCGACCGCTCGCCGGCGGTGGCGGAGACGTGGAACCAACGTGCCTATGCCTATCACGCCCTGGGCCGCTTCGCCGAGTCGGTGCGGGATTGCCGCGAGGCCCTGGAGATCAACCCCTACCATTTTGTTGCGGCGGTGGGCATGGGCCGGGCCTATCTCGAGTTGGGCAGTCCCCTGCCCGCCTTGGAGAGCTTCCGCCGGGCCCTGCAATTGCATCCCGACATGGAAGGCGTTCGCGCCCAGGTCGATCGGCTTGCCCGGATGGTCGAGGGAGGAAAAAGGGATTAGGGATTGGGGCGGGTGGTCCGTTGTCAGTTGTCCGTTGTCAGTTGCAACGGACCACGGACAACGGACTACGAACGTCATCGCGTTTGCGGCTCCGGCCACCTGCCGGAGTGCATGGCCTGGAGGGCCCGCTCCGCATAGAACCTCGGGTTCTTGCTGAATTTATCCAGCGAGACCTCATGGGCGAAGAGATAGATGCGGCCGGCAAATGTAACGCCGTGGTCGCGGGTCCCGGCGACCGATTGCCCCTGCTCCACCGCCACCACCACGTCGTCGCCCGAGTTCACCGGCGCGAACCGGTCTGGATCCGCCAGAAAGCGGCGCTGCTGCTCCTGGCCGGCGAACAGGTAAACCCGGCCGCGGTGCACGGCCCCCCACCGCTGGTCGCCGCGACTCCACGCCGCCTTCTCGACCAGTTCCACGGGGCAGAAGCCGTCGAGTCCGAACGGCGGGCGATTCGGGCCCGATGCGGCGGCCGCCGGTGGGGCGCGGGAAGCGAGCAGCCCATCCGAAGTGGAGGGCAAGGCGGCGGCCCCAATCGCCGGCTGGACCGGCGCGACGGCATACCCGGCGGCCGACGCCGCCGCTGGTGTGGCGGCCGGACCAGCGGGAACTTGGGCGTAAACAGGCGGGGCCTTTTGCCTCGTATTGGCGGCCACTTGGTTTAGCCGGATGGCGAGCACGTCGGCGGCGACCTTGCCCCGAATGATTTCCAACACCTCGTCCCGGTCTCCCGGGGCGAGGATGATCGTCGTGGGGAGCCCGGAGATCCCGAATTTCTGGGCCATCGCCCGGTAATAATCCACGTTCAGCCTGGTCGGCACATAGTTGGCGGCCAGTGCCGCAACGACGGTTGGGTCGCCCAGCACCTCGTTTTCCATGGCCCGGCATGCGGGGCACCAGGGGGCCGAAAACACAACCAGGACGAGGCGATGGGACTCGGCTGCCTGCCGTTTGGCGGCGTCCAGCGAGGTTTCCCAACGCACCGCCTGCTGGCCCAGCACCCCCGACGGGAAGACAATTACCCCCAATAGGGTAAGCAGGGCCCACCTTATCTTGCCCATCTTCAATATCCTTACTGGAGATAGCAATTCGCCAGCACTTCCTTAGTATCGGAAGGTGGACTTGACCAAGTGGCGTGAAAACCGGGGATGGCTCTTGCAAACGATCCTGGGAGGCGATATAAGCAAATATGCCGCTTGACATACGCTGAGAGAAGGTTAAGATAGTCGTAGAGATTGAGTTCTGCCGAGCAGGCGGGCTAATGGGACCCGCGATCTGGCGTGCTGCGGTTGCCCCCCGCACAAGGGATGGTTCTTCCACGGGGTGCAATAACGCTTCTCGACCGGAAATTCCCTCTGCTGATTGCACTACGGTCTGCTTAGGGCATGGCCATTCTCGTCCAAGGACGCGAATCGGCCTCCAAAACAGGGTGGATTTGCGTCCTGGGACGTGAATCGGCCTCCAAAACAGGGTGGATTTGCGTCCTGGGACGTGAATCGGCCTCTAAAACAGGGTGTTGGGCCCGTCGGGTTTGGACATCCCTCTGGAGTTTGAGCCTTCTTCAAGGCTTTGCGCTGCGTCTTAGAGCAGCGCGCGAAACCGCATAGGAAAGGAGTTACTCTCTCAGGTGGGCAACATGGGAAAGAAAAAACGGGGAGGCCGATACCAAGGCCGCGGTGGCCCAAGTTATGGCCCGCGCGGTAACGGCTTCCGCGGACGTAATCGGACCGTGCGACCCCCCAGCGACGGCCAGCCGGTCGTCGGCGATGCCGAACTCGCCCCCGAGAACGGCGAGCCGGTGCCGGTCGAGCCGGGCGGCGGGGTCCTCGAAATGCACCCCAACGGCTACGGCTTCCTCCGCGATCCCACCAATAACTACCTGCGGGAGCTGACCGATCCGTTCGTTCCCGGCAGCATGATCGAGAAGTTCTGCCTCCGCGAAGGGGTCCACGTCCAGGGCATGGTCCAGCCTGGCCGACGCCAGCAGGGCCCCCGGCTGCGGGAAATCCTCGACGTCGACGGCATGCCCCCCGACGACTACAAGAACGTCAAGACCTTCGATCAGCTCACCCCGATCAATCCCGAGTACTGGCTCCGCCTGGAAACCGGCCCGGAACCCCTGACCACGCGGGTCATGGACCTCTTGACCCCTCTGGGCAAGGGGCAGCGGGCGTTGATCGTCGCCCCGCCGCGGACGGGCAAGACCATCCTGTTGCAGCACATCAGCCACGGCATCGCGACGAACTTCCCCGGCGTCAAACTGGTCGTCCTGTTGATCGACGAGCGGCCCGAGGAAGTCACCGACATGCGCCGCGCCGTCAAGGGCGAAGTGGTGGCCAGCAGCCTCGATTGCGACATCGAGAGCCACGTCCGGCTGGCCCAGTTGGTCGTCGAGCGGTGCAAGCGGCTGGCCGAGATGGGCAAGGACGTCGTCATGCTCCTGGACTCGATTACCCGCGTCGCCCGGGCGTTCAACAAGTGGATCGGCAATACGGGCCGCACCATGACCGGCGGCATCGACGTCAAGGCCATGGACATCCCGAAGAAGCTCTTCGCCACGGCCCGCCTCTTCGAGGAAGGCGGCTCCCTGACGATCGTCGGCACCGCGCTGATCGACACGGGCAGCCGCATGGACGAGCTGATCTTCCAGGAGTTCAAGGGCACCGGCAACATGGAGCTGGTGCTGGACCGCAAGCTGGCCGACCGGCGGGTCTGGCCGGCGATCGACATCAGCCAGTCCGGCACCCGCCGCGAGGAGAAGCTATTGCCGCCCGAGACGCTCCATGCCATCACGATGCTGCGGCGGACCCTGGCCACGATGCACCCGGTCGACGCCATGGAGCAGTTGACGGCGAAGCTCGCGAAGTTCAAATCGAACCGCGAGTTCATCGAGCTGATCGCCGGCGCGAAAATCGCGGATTAGGCTACAACGCGCGCAGGAGGTTTGGGATGAAGGCGTCACTCAGCGAAGAGCAGCGGGAGGCAATCCAACAGGTCGGGGGGCTGCCCCTGGAGATTGCCGACCGGCAGACCAGCCAGGTCTTCTTCTTGATCTCGGCGGAGCAGTACCGCAGAGCCCGGCGGATTCTCGAAGGCGTCGAGGAAATCGACCCTTCCTTCTATGAGGTCGAAGACGTGGACCTGACGGATGCGCCATGAGCCTCATCCTCGACGGCTGCCCCTTCTATGAAGAAGCGACCGAGGCAGATACTCCATCGGGACCGATCCTCATTCGTTCCTACCAGATGGTGGCTTGGGTCGGTCTTGCGATTCGTGGCACGCTTTCGCGTCCCTTTCCCGCGGTTATCGATACCGGCCACAGCCACAACTTTTCCATCAAAGAAGAGTATCTGGAATTGTGGGCGGGACTGCACGCCCACGATATCCAAACGATTGGGCATGCGCGAGTGAACAAGCGGCTCGTCGAACTCAAGGATGCCGGGCTTGCGGTATATCCGAATACCCCCGGAGAACGTGACGCGTTGCGGGACAGGTCACCCTATCTGTTGACATTACCGGAAGGGATTGCAGTGCATCGTGCAAGCGACCCCTTCGCACCGCGGTTGCCGCTCTTGGGGGTGCGCGCTCTGGTCAACAATCACTTGCGAATCGTGATCGACGGCAATCGAAAGGAAATGTCACTGAATCGGGAGTGAGGTCATCCGACAGCCAGGTTTGGCGGCATGGCATACCGCAAAGTCAAGTTGATTAAGAAAGACGGCTCAGCGGTTCAAATTCCGTTAGAGAGTCTATCCGAGGAGGATCAGGAATGGATCAACAGAAGAAAGTAGGCGGGAGCCAGGCGTGTTCTCCACCCACTGCGGGAAGGGCTGCTAACTATGACACCCATCGAATCAGTTGAAACGAACGCCTAAACGGAACCGTAGGCACCGAACTCGTAGGCGGCGTCGAACATGGCGATGATGTTCTCCGGCGGCACGTTCGCCTGGATGTTGTGGACCTGGTTGAAGACGTAGCTGCCGCCGGGGGAGAAGATGGCCAGGCGGTCTTTCACGTGGGCGCGGATTTCGTCCGGCCCGGCCTGGCCCAGCACGCTCTGCGTATCGCACCCGCCGCCCCAGAAGACCAGGCGGTTGATCACTTTTTTGCCGGTTCCTGGCCGCGAGGTTCTTTGTTGGGCCTCGGGCCGGCGCTGTCCACCAGCAGGCAACCGGCCCAGAAGACCGGATGGGCAGCCTTGAGCGGCTCGTCGGAGCCCGGCTTGACCCGCGGCTCTGAGGCCGGGTCCAAGGGCGAGTTGGCCACCACGAGCATGCTCCGCTGCCACGCGTCGGCCGCACTGGTGTAGGGAAGTTCTTCGACGAACTCTCGCACCAGGTCGCAGGTGCTTTGGCCGCCGCCTGGCCAGCGGCCCACTAGCACGGTCCGTGTGCCCGAGGCCATCAGCCCGCATACGGCGAGGAACACCTCCTGGCCGGCGGCTCCTGGGGATCGCTTGAGGTTATTCTCCGCGGCCGGGTGAAAGCCTGGCAGGATCACGACCTCCGGTCGCGGCCAGGGCAGCGCCATCCAATCATCGAGCGTGCCCCCCTTGACCCGCTCGCCGACCAGCGACCAAGCATACGGATCTCGTTGGCGAGTCGGGATTTGGCCCAGCACGATCAGCCGATCCAGCAGCGCGGCGCAGGCTGCGGGGGAACCGGGCAGGGGTGAAGGCAGAGGCGTCGTGCCGGGCAGAGCGCGGCTGATCTGTTCCATCGCCTCCTCGCCGGCGGCCTCGCCCGGGTGTGGCCCGCGCCGCCCCACGATCACGCCCGTCCGCCCGCGCGGCGCCGGCATCCGCCCGTCGGGCACGACCAGCGATGCGGTGGGCAGGTAGCGGACCCGCAGCCGCCAGCCCAACGGCCGCACCTCGCCCCCTGTCTCAACCCCCAGCGCCTCGAAGGGCACGTACCAGAACACTCCATCGGGGACTACGACCAACTCTTCGAGCGGCTGGGAAAGGTCCAGGCGCGAGCCGCGCAGCACTGCCGCCAGCAGGTCGCGGCCCGCGGCCTTCCAGCGTGGATCGGCCAGGTCCTTGGGCGTCAGCTCCCGGCTGTGGTCGTAGAAGGCCGCCTGCCGCAGCAGGCCCAAGACCGGCTTCTCCATGGGAGGGGGCAACTGCACCTGCCAGCAGTTGCAGCGGTCGTGGTCGATCAGAAAGCCGTAGACTGCGCGGCTGGTGGAGAGGAAGGCCACCAGGGCCTGGCGGTCGGGCATGGCATTCTGGATCTCCGCGGCGGTCCTTAGCGGCGGAAAGACCATTTCCGCCCCCTCCCGGCCCAGAGCGATCGCCGAGATGGCGGCCTCCTGCTGCGACCCGAGCGCGGCGAGTCGTTCGAGCTGCTGCGCCTGTTTGCGCTGTTGGGCGACTTCGGCCCAGGGCTGCTCGCGCAGGGCGGCCGCAAGTCGGCGGGCTTGCTCCGACAACTCCGCATATTCCGGATGCTGCAACAGGATATTGTGCCGCGACTCTCGGGCCTTGGCTCCCAGCGACGGCTCCGGCCCCTCCAGCAGCCAGCGCATCGCCATCAGCCGCCCTCCCAAGGGCAGCGACGCGTAGAAGCGGTGCCGCCGCAGCCGCTCGGCAATCTCGACCGCGGCGCGATAGTCCTTGCGCTCGATCGCCGCCTCCAGCCAGTGCTCGATCGGACGGGGGTGCGGCGTGGACAAGACGGTCAGCGGCTCCATGGGATCGGCGGCCCAATCGCCCGGCTGCGGCTCGCGGAGGACCCGCGCGTAGAGCAGCATGGCTTCGCGCGGGCCGGCGGACGCGGTCCGGCCCGTACAGCGGTCGTCCACGGCAGCGATCTGGCAGAGCCAGACGGAGCCTTTGCGCATGAACTCCATCGCCGCGGCCAGCGATGCCTCGGCCTCGCGCGTGCGGCGCTGCTGGAAGAGGAGCGACGCGGCAAGGTAGTTCAGCCGGGCGCCCACCCGCGCGGCGGCCATCTCGCGGACCATGCCGCTCCGCGCTTGCTCCAGCATTTTCGCCGCTTCGGCGGGCTTTCCCAGCAGGGCGAAATCCTCCGCAGCCAAGATCGCCAGCGAGACGTGCAGGTGCCGCAGTGCGGGGCGACTCGACCAGGTCAGCGCCGCCGGCAGCGGAGGGTACAGGTCCTTCCGATTGGTCAGGAAGTGCGTGATCGCGCCGCCGCGGAAGGCCTCTTCCAGGTCGCCGAAATCGTCCGACTGGGCCGCGGCGTACGTGGCCTCGATGAAGTGCCTGGCCGCCGCGTCCCAATTGCCTTGGGCAGCGTACAAGAGACCTAATTGCAGCAGGGCGCTACCGGTCAATGGATGGTCGAATCGCCCGCCGACCAGGACCGCCCGGTGGAGCGTGACCAGGGCCTCGGCATCGCGTCCAACTGCGGCCTGCGCGGCGCCCAGCTCCAGGTCGAGCCACGCCTGCGGCCAAGGGCCGGGCGGGGCCGGACGCTTCGCCAACGCCGCGAGCACTTCGTTGAGCACCAGGTCTTGCCGGGCCGCCGGCCCCAGCAGCATCGCCCGCCGCCGAATCGCCAGCGCGGTCGCACGCACGACCTCCCCGGCGTGCAACTGAATCGCAACGGCGGGCGGGGCGCTCGGCGTGACGGGGCCCGGCGTGGAACTGAAGACCGCCAACGGGTCTGTGTAGGAGGCCCGCGCCGCACCCCGTGCGCCGGCTCCCCAGGGAACACCGCGGGCCAGCGGTCCCGCCGGACCGGTCGGCCACTGGGTGACCCGATTCAGCCAGTCGGGAGACGCCAGGAACACTTTGAGCGCGGCCTCGTAATGCTCCGCGCTTGCGGCGAGTTGGCCCAGCTCATAGCAACACTCGCCGCACATCGTCTCGTGGCAGATCGTGTCGATCCAGCGCGGCGAAGCGCCGGTCATGAGTGGCGACGATTGCTCCTCGAGCAAGAAGTCCCTGAGGGCGTGAGGATACCGTCCGCCATAAAACACGCCCCGGGTGTTGAAATAGGCGGGCGTCGGATACGGCCCGGCCGGCAAGCACGCCCCGGCCGAGGCCGATGGCGACCACCTCGGCGCGGCCGGGGCGGTTTGCGCGCACAAGGGCGCCGGCAGCGAGCAGGCCAGCAACCCGGCGGCCAGCAGGGCAAGCCTCGCTCGGGTTCTGTTCATTAGTCTCTTTTCGCCAGGCCGGGGACCAGGGCCGCGGTAGGCCGGCGCGGCGTGTTGTCGTGGACCAGCACGCCCTGCTCCCCGACGAAGTAGCTGTTGAAATCGGCCACGATCAGATTGTAGGCCATGCCGGCATAAGCCGAATCGGACGGGAGCTTCTCGACGCTCTCCATCAATGCGCCGCCAGAGGGCGTGTGGACGCGGTTGCCCGCCTCCAGTTGCTTGGCCATCCGCCAGCCCTGTCCGAGCACCCAGAACGGATGACCGGGCGTGGCGATGATCGTTTCGCCGCCCAAGCCGATTTTCAACCGCGGCCCCGGCGCGCGGACGGTCACCGCCAGCACCGGCGTATAGGCCAGCTCGCCGGAATCCACGTCCTGGGCCAGCACGCAATCGCCGATCTTGATCGTTTCGATCGCCTGTCGGCCGGCGAGCGTCCAGACCTTCGTGCCCGGCGCGAAACAAGAAGCGGGGGAATAGCGGGGGCCCCCGATGCCAATGCCAATGGGGATGCGGATGGGCGCGGGCGGGCCAGCCGTGGGGTACCGCGGTGCGTTGCCGGGATATTGGAAATAGGTTTCCGACTGTGATTCCGGCTTGTAGGGCGGGTCCGCGGCGGCCTGATCGGTGCCGCCGCCGACGTCGTAGCCGTTGTAGTCCCGCCACCACCAGGCCCACCAGTCCAGCGGCCGCTCGCCCGGGTTCTGGCCGGTCGCGGCGCTGAGCACGGCCTGGAGCTGGGCATTACGTTTTGCGATCGGGCGGTTGGCGCGGTCGACGGCATCGCGCACCGCGGCCGCCTGCTGGGCGGCCTGCACCCGTGCGTTCTGCGCGTTATGAAGCCGATCCGCGGCGGCCCCGACCGCCGCGTCCAAATTCGTAGCGTTGGCCGCGGCCGTCTCGATCTTGGCCAATTGATTGCCCTCCCTCCGAAGAGACTTGACCAGGGTGGGCATGTCGGTGGCCAGGGTGCGGGGGTCCGGCGGCGGAGTTGAAAACCCGATCCCCCAGCGGCCATCGAGTAGGCCGTTGGCCCACCACCCCGGCTCGCGGCGCAGCGCCTCCGCGGTGGTGAGCTTGCCGGACACCACCTGCTGATCCAGCCACGCCTTCTCGTGCATGATCCCCAGGGCCACCGGGTCGTTGCGCCACTGCTGCAGCGCCCACGGCGCCACCGTCCCGGTGCCGGGATTCATGGAAATGGACACCGGAACGGATACCGGCGGCAAGCCGTACATCGACGGGAGCGGGTCGCCGCCTGCGTAAACAGGCGAAACCAGCAGCGAAGACGATGCGTCGGCCAACGCCCCCTCGCGCGAGGCGGAGAATCTCGCCATCAACTCGCCGCCGGCGCCCAGCGCGAACTGCAAGTCGGCCTCAATGGGAGGTTGCAGCCCCGAAAGCAACAGCGGCACGTAGTGGTCCAGCGGATGCCGCTTGAGCCCGGCGATCGCGGCGGCGCGCACGTCCGCGGCGTCCGAGAAGGCCGCATGGCGGGCCAGGGACGCGGCCGCCGCCGGGCTCGGGTTCTCGCCAAGGAGGGGCATCAGGGCAACAATCATGTCGTGATACAGTTGCGCCCGCCCCTTGCCGCCGGCCTCGTGCCACAATTCCCGCTCCAGGGCGAGCATCTCGGGCCCCTCGGCGATCTTGGCGATCTTCTCGCGGACCTCCGCGGGGATCGCCGTGGCGCTTCGTCCCACGGCGCTGTGCCATCCGGCCACCAGCGGACGCCAGCGGTCCGCGGCTGCTTTGACCTCGCGTAGCTGCTTCTTGAATTGCTCGGCCTGGGCGGGCGTCATCAGAATCCCGAAGCATGAGCGGAGTTTCAGGGCCGCAATCGCCTCCGCATTGTCCGGCTGGAGCTGTAGCACCAACGTCCAATGCGCCCGCTGCTGGTCGTCTAGCCGGCTTTTCCGGCACCAGCGGGCAAGGGCGGCCTGATCGGCCACGGTGAGGGCCGCCGCATCACGCCGCCGGGCGTACTCGGTCAGCCGCTCGTCCCGCCGAGCCGCCTGCTCCGCATCGGCCACAGACCGCCACGCGCCCTGCACCCTGATCTGGCCAAGCTGCCAGCGCGCCGCAGGGTACTCGGGTGACTTGTCCAGCGCTGCTCGCAGCAGAGCCTGGCGCTGGTCCTCATGGCCCGCCACGTCGCTGTGCATCGCCGCTTGGACCAATTCTGCGGCAGCGGTAGCGGCGGGGTCCTGCCGCTCCGCCGACCAACCCGCGGCAGCACCCAGGACGGCGGCTGCTGAGAGCCACCGCGCAAAAACGACCCCATAGACTCTCGTATCCATGGTTCTCCTCCTGTTCCTGAAGTCGAACGCAAGGTCATGGCCGTCATCGCCCACAAACGCCCCCGGGAGCGTGGGGGGCGACCACGGGACGCCCTCATCACCCACAGCATAACGCGCAAGGAGTCAGAAGATCAACCCCCCGCGGGTGGCAGCATACCACCCCATGTCAGGGACCGGGGCTCATCTCCATGCCGTCACGATGCTGCGGCGGACCCTGGCCACGATGCACCCGCTCGATGCCATGGAGCAGTTGACCGCGAAGCTCGCGAAGTTCAAATCGAACCGCGAGTTCATCGAGCTGATCGCCGGCGCGAAAATCGTCGATTAGGGCACAGTGAGCGGAGGACGTTTCGCGGGGAAGCGAAACGGGCCTTTTCTCTAGCCCAAGTTCGCCAGTTGTTGACGTAAGTCCTTGCGGCGCAAGGGGCGGACCCTGAAAGTCTTCACTACAGACCCTCCATTGGATGGGTCCCGGGGAGGTTCAACCGCAGACGCGCAAGC
>JBEKCP010000034.1:0-19818 GCA_050014815.1 Thermoguttaceae bacterium
CAGGCGCATTGCCAAGGGCGAGACATTATAATAAGAACCGTTGGGTTCATGCCGACCCAAGACCGTTTTCCCGCCCCGCGAACCCGCCTGTGACGCTTCGAGAGGCATGCACAAGTCTCCGCCAGACTGCGCGCGCTGACCGCCGCCTGAGTCGTTTGGGACGAGTGTCGGAAGGGATGGAAAACCGTCGCCGAGACTACGCGGCATGATTCCATTTCATTCGAACGCGGCAAGCCCGCTCCGGGGACGACCAGCGCCACCCACGGGCACGGAGTGTGCGCGGGCGGTGTCTGTTCCTCGATCCTCGATCCTTGATAATACAGCCATCCACCGTTCTGCGGTCCTTCCTCCAGCAACGGGGTTCGTCCACGGCCTGCTGGACGAACTGGTATAACGCAACCAAACTCGCTGTAAGGACACTCTGATGAAAACGTCATGCGACCATCGATCCGCATGGTTTGGCGCTGTCAAACAACTACTTGCCGAATTCGAAAGTAGTAGGCACACGCCGTGTGCCGTTATTGGCGGACGGCACGCGGCGTGTGCCTGCTACATTTACGGTAACTTATTCATTGACGCGCGCTTTGTTGTGCGGTTCCTCTTCGTCGCTGCGGCGCTCGTCGCGCCAGCGTCGGCGCGCGTATCGCGGGCAGCGGAGCCCTTTTCGGGCGAACTGAGCCTCGTCTTGTCGAAGGCCATGTACCTCGAACGGGGGCAAGAAAGCTCAACGCCCCATCTCATCCTGGAGCTCAAAGCCAACGCCGGCCAGTGGGATCGCGCCTGGGGCATCGCGCTGGGCTACAACAACTCGGTGGGCTATGGACTGGTGCGCAAGGCGGTCGTCGACGCCAACGCGGTGCTGCTCGATGTCGAAATGAAACAGGACCACGACATCTGGACCCGCGGCGCCCGCGGCCGGTACACCGTCGAATTGAGCAGGGATGCCGGCGGGAAACTTCACGGCAAGTACGAGGGCGAGTTCAACGGCCGCAAGATGAGTGGAGCGGCGCATGGCGAGTTGCGTCCGCCGCGGCCCATCGCCGTCAAGGATTACCGCCCCGTCGAGTACGGCGAGCATCCCAGGCTGCTGTTCCGCAAGAGCGATCTGCCGCGGTTGAAAGAGCGGCTCCAGACTCCGCTGGGCGCGGCCTATCTCCAGCAAGCGAGACAGTGGAAACCGGGGAAGGCCAACGAGGCCGGCGACCTCGTAAGCCTCGGCATGCTCTATCAGCTCACGGGTGATAAGTCGTGCGCCGAGGAAGCCATGAAGATCATCGAGGGCTTCAAGGGCGACGTGGACCCGAATCCATCCGGCAGCGGCAGCGCAGGCCATCGCTTCGTACAAACCGCGATCTGCTTCGACCTGTGTTGCGAGGCTTGGCCGGCCGAGTTCCGCCAGCAAGTCACCGCCGACCTGAGCCGGTTTCGCAGTGTTGTGGGCTTCGACGTCGCCTGGGTGGCCGCGGCGTGGCCGATCATCCCCGAGCAGTACAAGCCTTTCCTGCTTTGCGGGCACCGAGCAGATCCAGTACCAGGATCCCCGCCACGGTTATCATGGTCCGATCGACCAAGGAGTTGCAGATCATGAAACGGATCGACCGATGGTTGTGGCTGGCGGCACTGTTGTTGACCGGAGGCGCGCAGGCGGGGGAGCCAGCGCAGACCGGTTCAGTCTTGCTGACCCTGGCCGAAGGAGTAGCGCCGGCGGCAGCCGATGACCGGGAAACGCGCGACATGGAACTGGAGTTGACGCTGCGCGACGGCAAGTTCGACAAGAAGGTGTGGGGGTTCGCCATCGCCTTCAACAAGGCCGACCACGAAGGCGAGATCGTCACTGTGGACGGCGACAAGTTGACGGTGAAGTTGACGGTCAACAGGGACAAGTGGTCTCCGGCCGTGCCGGGCGAGGCGGAGTACCACATCGTACTGAAGCGGGAGGCGGACTCCTACAGCGGATCGTTCACCGGCACATTCAGTTACCCCGGCACCGACGGCCCGGTGAAGCAAGCGGTCAAGGGCAAGGTCAGCGGAAAGGTCTATCCGTTGTGGACGCAACCGGCGCCCGGGTTCAAGAAGCTGGAGCCGAACGAACACCCGCGATTGATCTTTCGCAAGAGCGACCTGCCGGAACTCAAGCGGCGCATGGAAACGCCCGAAGGCAAGGCAATCATGGAGCGGTTCTTTGCGGCGCTTCCCAGGCAGCACGCCCAGAGTCAGAAGAACAAACCGTTTTTCCCCGCCGGCTATGCGCTGGCCTATCAACTCACCGGTGACAAGGCTCACGCCGAGAAGGCCAAGGAGCTGCTCTCCGGGATGCTCAGTCTGGGCGGAAGCCAGGACATCCATTTCGGCCCCGAGGCGCAGTCCATCGCAATCGCGCTCGACCTTTGCTACGACGCCTGGGACGCCGAGTTCCGGCAGACGGTGATCGACAACCTGGCCCGGCGCACCGCCAACCTCTTCACCCTGTCCGGGGGCGCGGGGGGCGGCGCTTCCATGAGCCCGTGGCACAACCATGAAGGCATCCGCGCCGGCAGCGCGGGCGTGGCGGCCATCTGCCTCTTGGGCGAGAAGACCAGCGACGGTCAAGAAATCCCCGATCTCCAGCTCATGATCCACATCTTCGCGCGCTCGACGCGCCGCTACTTCCAGTTCAACGGAACGAGCAACACCGGGTTTTGTCTCGAAGGCGCCTTCTACAAGCGCATGACGTGGAACAGCGGCCCCGGCAACATGATCCAGGCTTACCGCACCGCGCTGGGCGGCGATCTGCTGGCCGGTTGGCACGGGTACTGGTCCATCCTCGGCCAGTGGATGGACCAGCCGCCGTCGGATCGGGTCGTTACCGCGGACAGTCTGGGCGACTCTCAGTCGGCGGGCATGTGGCCGATCGGGCTGGTGACCGTGCCGGACTCGATGAAGGCCGGGGCACGCTGGCTGTTCGATCGCGCCTACGGTCTGGAGGGCAACAGGACTTTCGGCCTCTTCTGGGCGTACCACGCCGGTTATCTGCTGATGAACTACCCGTTTGACTTGGCGCCGCAGCCGCCGTCCAAGAGTCTGCCATGGGTGGCGCCGGACCCGACCGGCGGGCACTGGATCTTCCGCAGGCCGTGGCAGGACGGCAAGGACTCGCTCGTCGTGCTGCACCTCCGCAGCGATATCCGGGGCGGATGCCACTACGACAGGTTTCAACGATGATCTTCCGAAAAGCGACGTTGCTGATCGCCGCGCTGCTCGTTTCGATTTCTGGGGCATCGGCCGCCGAACCGTCCAAATTGCCGGACTGGGTTCTGGCCGATCACCTCGATCAAATCCAGCGGCTCAATTGGCAACTGTATGCATTGAAATCAGTTTCTCCCACAATACCTTTTTGGAACCAGAACACGGTCAAGGAATTCCGAACGTATTACGAGGCCAACGTCGTTCCCACGGCGTTCCATCCGTCGGCAGTGATCCTGCCCGGCGATCAGGACGCGGCCCAGGTATTGTGGCGACGGACGCGAACCTTGCTGGATGAACTGAAGACCCTGGCGCCCAAGGAACCGGGTTCTTTCAGTTGTCCTGACGTTTCCTACGACGGCAAACAGATTCTTTTTTCTTGGGGAGTGGGTTGGAGTGGTTATGGTGGTAATACTCGTACATACTTCGCTGAAGGCAAATCGTCATGCCGTCGGGAAAACTGTCGCCGCATCTTCGCTCTCGACTTGGATTCATCGGCCCCTGATCGCCTGCGCATGCTCACAGATGTTTCCGGCAACGATAACCACCCGATCTATCTGCCCAACGGCCGACTTGTCTTCGTATCCGACCGCCGGGGTGGGATTGCGCGTTGCGGCGGCCCACCTCGGGCCCCAGTTTTACATTCCATGAATCCTGACGGCAGCGATCAGGTTCCTCTCTCGTTCCACGAGACCAATGAATGGTCGCCGACGGTCGACAATGATGGCCGTATTATCTACACGCGTTGGGACTACATCGATCGCGTTGACAATGCGATCCATCACCTTTGGAGTTGCTACCCCGACGGTCGCGATCCCCGCGCTGTGACCGGCAACTATCCTGAGCGGGGTAAACTCTCCCCCAACGCCGAATACGAATTCCAACCTGTCCCCGGCGACCACCGCATGATCGGTGTCGCGGGCGCGCACCATTTCTTGGCGCTTTCCGGCAGTCTTATTGTTGTTGACCCCAACCAACCAGACGACGACAGCATGAGTCGGGTGCGACGATTCACCCCGGAAACCTTCTTTCCCGCAACGGGTGAGTCGAAATATGGTTATAATAATCCTTCGAGGCGCCCGCCGAACGACTGCTCTATTTCCAAGCACTTGATGCCCAGGGACGGGCCGTGCAGACCATGCGTTCCGGCACGTATCTGCAACCAGGCGCGCAGGTCACCTGCCAGGGTTGCCACGAACCAAAACATCAGACGCCACCGTTCAGTGCGCAAGTGCCCCTGGCGTTGCGCCAACCAGTCCGTCAACTCAAAGTCGGTCCGTCCGGCAGTAATCCCGTCTTCTACCCCGCCCTCGTTCAGACAGTGCTCGACCGCCAATGCGTCTTCTGCCACGCCAAAGAGCGCCTGGCGGCTGCGCCCGGCAGCAAGAAACTGCCGCCCGATTTCTCGCCCACGCCTACGACGGTAAAGCATCCGCGAAAGGCATAGACGTTGATGTGTGCAATATACTCCCAGATGCGCTCTACAAGGAAAAGACGCCGGATGTTTTCTACGGTGGGAACGGATCGGTCACCCGTTGGACCATTTCGTACCACTCCCTCGTCATGTATACCGGTCGCAACTTCGGCAGTAATGCTGATTTCAAACCTGGCGGGGTTGGCAAGAAATATGAGTATTCGAGTCGTACCACGCCGGGAACCTTCGGTGCTCTTGATTCCAGATTGTATCCCCTTCTGGCCGATGGCAAACATCACGGCGTCAAACTCTCAGCGGAGGAGATGGAACGTCTGGTGATCTGGATGGATCTGAACAGCAACTTCCTGGGGCATTATCTGTTCACAGGCGAACAGTCCCGCGGCATCCTGCCGGCCCTGCCGCCCACCGACTACTTCGACGCCTCCGACCATCCCGAAGCCCGCATTCCCACCACCGCTCAACGAAAGGCCAACCAAATGTTTGCCCGAGCCTTGTTGCTGGTCAGCATCGCCCTGCTTGTCGCCCAGGCACTGGCATCCTTTGCCAGTGCCGTCGAAACCGGCGCCGCACCGGCCATCCGCCATCGCTTCCTGGCCGTGGACGAATCGCGTAAACAACTCCACTTCGTGGACGAGAACGACCGGAGCAGCGACTGGAGCGTGGCGGGCAACTTCCGCGATCTCCAGTTGATCGGTGACTTCCGCGTGGCGCTGAGCGACGGTGAAGGCGTTACGATCGTGGACTTGAAGACGAAACGGATCGTCGCCAAGATCCATTCAGCCTCGGCCCGCGGCACGCAATCCTTCCGTTGGCAGCCGGACGGACGGATTCTGGTAGTTGCCGGTGGCGGCGTCGTGACCCTGGATGCTCTCGGAACAAACCTCGGCAAAGTCCCGCGCAGCCTTGGCGGACGGATTTGCCGTACCACGTCCGACGGCGGCTGGGTCTCGGGGGTTGGAACGGACCTGGTGGACCTGGCCCCCGACGGCACGGTGCGGGCGAAACTCTCCGTACGCGGAATCAAGCACTTCTATCAGGTGGCCAAGCGCGCGGATGGCGGGTATTTCGGCACCTGCGGGTACGACGCCGTTGCAGTCAGTCTCGACGCCAAAGGGACCGAGCTTCGGCGTTTCGAGTACCCACAGAAGTATTTCTTCGCCAGCCTGCAAGTTCTGGCCAACGGCAACCTGGTGGTTGCCAACTGGGCCGGCCACGGCAAGGACGATGTCCGCAACGAGCGGAAGGGACCTCAGGCGATTGAGTTCACGCCCGACGGCAAAGTGGTCTGGACCTTCCGCGACCCGGAAAAACTCGGTTCGATTCATTATGTCCTCGTGGTGGACGACCTGAATCTGGCCTTGCCGCATCACGACGCAGGAGGACGCCACCTTCCCATGCCCGACATCACCTTGCCTGTGATCGCCAAACCGTGAAAGTCAGCGCCGTTTGAGACGTCACATCCGATGACAAGGAAATGGATCGCCATTTGAGGGAAGAACGGGACAGTTCCCATTTGTGCGACCCAAAGGCATGGAAACGATCACAAGTCAACATTGAAGGCGTCACGTCATCCTGCCGCCGCGGCGTTCCGGCAGGTGCGACAAGACCGCGAACGCCGTGAAGGCCCATAGGGAGTCTCACCAATGTCTCTGGGAAAAGTCCTGTCCGTCGTGCCAGTCCTGTTCCTCTGCGCCGCGGTCGCCGCCGGCGAGGCGCCGCCGCGACCCCCGACCCTGACAAGCCAAATACCGATGTGAAGGCCGATGCGACCTGGGCCAGTGGAGAGACTCGTGTTACAATGGGAAATGGGCTTGGAGCAATCCCGCTAACTTCCGAAACTTCCGAGAGGGCAAGACAATGCGCGGCAATTGGCAAGTGTTTCGACTGTGTGTGGCGATGATTGGGAAGGTGCTTTTCACCGCGGCCGCCGTGTCTGCCGCCGCTTTGGAGTTGGTCCCTGAGAAGCCGAACGAGTTGAAGTTTGAGCCAGCCGAGGCGAAATATGTCCGGTTCCTCATTCACGCTTCCGCGGGCAACCAACCTTGTTGCATCGATGAGTTGGAAGTCTACGGCCCCGATGGCAACGAGAACCTTGCCTTGGCCGACAAGCGGGCGAAGGCGACGGCCTCCTCGTGCCTGCCCGGCCACGCCGTCCACCAAGTCGCGCACTTGAACGACGGCCTCTACGGCAACAGCCGGAGCTGGATTCCCGACGGGGTGGCCGGCGAGTGGGCCCAGATCGAACTGCCCCAGGCGACGAAAATCGCCAAAGTGGTATTCTCGCGCGATCGCGAGGGACGCTACCGCGACCGCATGCCGACCGCCTTTCAAATCCAAATCTCCCTGGACGGCAAGCAGTGGAAGACGGTGTTCGAGGTGAAGTCGGCCGCGCCGGCGGCGGTCCCGGCCCGTTCTTCGGTCAAGCCGGCCGCGCCGCAGGTTCCGGGTCCGCCCATGCTCGCCGAGATCGACCCGACGGCCATGTCGGAGCCCATCGATCCTCACAAGCTGCTCCGCTGCGTTTTCACGTTGGAAGCCGATTCGTTCTGGCAGGCGACGCGGATCGATCCAATCGAGCGGGCCCTGGGCCAGTTCAACGACATGATCGCCCGCTTCGTGGCTAGGGGGTTGGATACATCCGGCGAGGAGAAGCAACTGGCTGAGTTCCAGCACCGGCAGCAGGCTTTGGCGAAGGGCGATCCCCAGGCGGCCGACTGGCAGACGTTGTTCTTTGATCTTCGGCTGGCCAAGCGGCGGCTGATGTTTCGCGATCCCGAGTTGGCGCCGCTGGGGAAGATTCTCTTCGTCAAGCGGCATCCCTACGAGCCGTCGCACAATTACAGCGACATCATGGACTCGAAGTTCCGCGCCGGCGGCGGAATTTGCGTGCTGGAGATCCCACGGCGCGACGGGCGGCTCGACACGGCCGACGCCCGAGCGACCATGCTCTTCGACGGCAGCGGCGGCATCCCGCGCGATCCCGTGGCCGACTTCGACGCCCGGACGATCTACTTCGCCTATCGGCCGACCGGGCCGCGGGGGCAAGCCTACTGGCACCTGATGTCGATGAAGGGCGACGGCAGCGGCCTGCGGCAATTGACCGACGGCCCGTTCCACGACTACTATCCCTGCCCGCTGCCCGACGGCGACCTGGCGTTTATCACCAGCCGCTGCCGTTGTCGTTTCCTGTGCTGGGTGCCGCAGTCGATGGTGTTGTTTCGCATGGGCCTCGACGGGCAGAACATGCGGGCCCTGTCGCACGCCAACCTCAGCGAGTGGGGGCCCTCGATCATGAGCGACGGTCGAATCATCTGGACCCGTTCGGAGTATATCGACAAGGGGGCCAATTTCGGCCACACCCTTTGGGCGATCCGGCCCGACGGCGCCCATCCCGAGTTGATCTACGGCAACAATACGAAGAACTGCCTCATGAACGGGCGGGAAGTGCCGGGCACCAGCGAGGTTTGCGCCACGCTGATCTCGCACTTCGGCGACTTCAACGGTCCGATCGCGCTGGTCGATACGGCGAAGGGCCGCTCCAACTTCGATGCCGCGGTCAGCATCACGCCCGACGTTCGGTACAACTTCGATCATGGCTGGCCGAAGGCGCGGTGTTTCCGCGACCCGGTTCCGCTGTCGCGCGACTGCATCCTGGTCAGCCATGCGCCGCTGGACCGCTTCGGGCTGTTTGTGATCGACCGCTACGGCAACCGCGAGTTGCTGTACCTCGATCCGGCGATCGGGAGCATGGCGCCCACGCCGCTGCGGCCGGTGCCCCGCCCGCCGGTGTTGGCCCCCGAGGCATCGCCGGCCGCCGAGGGCGGGACCGCCGAGTTGGTGCTGATCGACGTTTACCGCGGGCTGGAGCCCGCCGTCGAGCGCGGCACGATCAAGTACCTGCGCGTGTGCGAGGAGTTGCGATCGAACCTGGAGCAGTTGCCCGACGGCCGATACAAGGAGGAATACCCGCCGTTCCAAGACTACTACGCGGCGCCGACGCACAAGCTTTCCGGTCCGCACGGTTGGCCCAGCTTCGTGGCGAAGGGCGTGCATGGCATCGTGCCGGTCGAGGAAGACGGTTCGGCCCATTTCTACGCCCCGGCCGGCAAAGTGCTCTACTTCCAGGCGCTGGACAAGGATTTCAACGAGGTGCAACGGATGCGGAGCGTGATGCAGTTGCAGCCGGGCGAGAGGCGGAGTTGCATCGGCTGCCACGAAGATCGCACGACGGCCCCGCCGTCGGGGCACACCTTGGCCGCGCGCGGCGAGCCGCGCCGCATTCAGCCGCCCTCCTGGGGCGCCGGGCCGTTCTCGTACCAGCAAGTCGTTCAGCCGGTTTGGGACGCCCGTTGCGTCCGCTGCCACGACGCGGCCGACAAGCAGAAGCTCAACCTGACCGGCGCCATCGACGCCGAGAAGATTCCGGCCTCGTACCGGACCTTGATCGCCCAGGGTTGGGTACACTACTTCAGCTATGGGTGGAACCTGTCGCACCACAAGGCCCCGCCGTTGAGTTTCGGCACCGTGAAGAGCAAGCTCCTGACGATCATCGACGGCGAACACTATGAAGTGCGGCTGACGGCTGACGAGCGGCAGCGGATCAAGTGTTGGATCGACTTGAACTGTCCGCTGTGGGGCGACTACCAGAATCGCAATACCCGTTGCACCGACAACACCTGCTCCAAGGCCAAGTGAGCCGGAACCGAGCCGGACCATTCTCGGAGTGAACGAAAGAAAGAGAAAGGATCCTTTATTGATCAATGCATGGCGAATGTTCCGAAAAGCCCCCCGACTGCGTCGGGGGGAGATGGCGGTGCCGCCGATTGGTCACCCCCCGACGCAGTCGGGGGGCTTTTCTCCTTCGTTAACCATGCGGCAGTCAATAGGGTAACCACATGAAGAATCGTGTTTTCGCGAACGTGGGCGTCGTTGTGATCGTAGGCTTGGCACTCGCGACGTCTTGCGTCTGGGCGCAGGAACAAGAGTCAAAGCCCGTTCGGGCAACAGATCGAGAGGTCCGGCCGATGTGGATCTGGCACGAGGCGAGTTTGCCCGCCGCAGCGGGCAAAACCGCCAAGCCCGCCGAGGCGTGCTTCCGGCGCACTGTGACGATTCCCGTCGGCGCCAAGGTGACCAGCGCGGTATTTGCCGTGACCGCCGATGCGACAACCTGCCGCATCTACGTCAACGGCAACCCGGTCGGCGAAAAACACACGGACTGGCGCAGCGTATTGGGCGTGAAGCTGGGCAAGCATCTCAAGCCGGGCAAGAATGTGCTCGCCGTGGTCTCCGGCAAGTCGCCCGGCACGGCCGGACTGATCGGGCGATTGACGATCAACTTCCAGTCGGGCGACCCGCTGGAAATCGTCACCGACCAGGGGTGGAAAGTTTCCAGCGAAGAGCGAGCCGACTGGACCTCCGCCGATCTTGACGACCGCTCCTGGGTGGCGGCGAAAGAGGTGGGGCCATTGGGGACGTCGCCGTGGGGCGCGCTGGTTTTGGAGCCGTCGCCGCAGCCGGTCGCCTGGCCCGTCGCCCCCGCCACGCGCCCGCTGACCCGCGAGCAGGGCGAATCGCTCCTGGAGGCCGACTGGCTTCAGCAGGTGGCCAACGATCCGACTTGTGCGAGCGTGCGGGAGGAAATCGCGGCGGCACGCCGCATCGCCGCACGGCTGGCCGCGCACCCGCAGAAGCCGGATTTCACCGCGGAACTTGCCGAACTGGATCGGCTGGCGGCCAAGGCCCGCGCGATCGTGCGCGAGTGCGAAGCCGAAGACGAGGCCGCCTCGCTCTATCTGGCCGTTCGCCGGGTGAAGCGGCGGATCGTGATGCGCAATCCCGAGATCGATTTCCAGCGGCTGCTGCTGATCGACGGCTCGCCGCCCGCGGGGCACGAGTCGGGTCACCGCAACACCTATGGCGGCGATCTGCGCCGCGGCAGCAACAATCGCCTTTTGGTTCTCGACGGTCTTCGGCCGGATGGCAACGTCCAGGACGTGATCGCGCCGAATAGCGGGAGCATCATGCGCATGGACCTGGATTTCGACGCCGCGAAACTGGTCTACAGCCTTGCGCCGCGAGGCGAACATTCCTACCACCTCTTTGAAGTCCCGCTGGACGCCGCCGGGCTGGCCGCCGGTCCGCCGCGGCAGTTGACCAACAGCCCGTATCACGACGAGGATCCGATCTATCTGCCCGACGGCAAGATCGTCTTCAGCACCACCCGGGGAAACACCTACGTTCGCTGTCTGCCCAACTCGCCCTGCACGGTGCTGGCGCGCTGCGATGCCGACGGCCGAAACATCCGCATGATCTCCAACAACAACGAGCCGGACTACACCCCGTGCCTGCTGCCCGACGGGCGGATCCTCTACACGCGCTGGGAGTACACGGAACGTCCCTTGTGGCGTTTGCAGAAGCTGTGGACGATGAACCCCGACGGCACCGGCGTGGCGCATTACTGGGGAAATCACAGCACTTATCCCGACCTGCTCTGGGAAGCCCGGCCGGTCCCTGGAACCCGCAAGGTGATGTTCACGGGCGTAGGCCACCACGACGTCGGTGGCGGGCCAATCGGCATCGTCGATGTCGATGAGGGCCGCGATTTCCCCGACGGGATGTACAAGGTCACCGCGGAGGCGGCCTGGACGGAGGTGGGTAATCCTCGCGAGGGCAATCGCATTTACTCACCCAACTATCGCGCATGCACGCAGTTCTATCGTTTTGCCAGCCCGTATCCGCTGAGCCCCCATGACTTCCTCGCGTCGGCCTGCGGCAGAGAAGGCCCGCGCGGGTCCAAGGCGTACTGGCTCTACCTCATGGACGTGGACGGCAACCGCGAGCTGATTTACGCTGGAACGAGTGGCGTCTGGTGCGCGATTCCTTTGCGTCCGCGGGCCAGGCCGCCGATCATCCCGGACCGGGCACAGTGGCCCGACGCGGGGGAGAACTCTCAACCCGGCGTCTTCTACAGCGCCAATGTACAGGAAGGCGTCGAGGGTCTGCCGCCGGGCAAGGCCAAGTACCTCCGCGTACTGCAGCAGGACCACAAGACCTACTCGATGGGATACAAGTCGTTTCGCCACTCCGGCCCGGTGATCTCGGCCTTGCAGGAGGACGCCGTCAAACGCATTCTCGGGACGGTTCCGATCCAGCCCGGCGGATCGGTCTGTTTCAAGGTTCCTGCGGGCAGGGCCGTCTACTTCCAGCTTCTCGATGAGAACCAGCGGTGTTTGCAGACCATGCGGAGCTTCAGCGGGGTGATGCCGGGCGAGGTCCGCGGCTGCATGGGGTGTCACGAGGCGCACGGCAACTCGCCGTCGCCGCAGACGGCCGGCGGCGTGCCCTACCAGCCGGTCGAACTGACGCCGCCCTCTTGGGGCGCCGAGGTGAGTATTTCCTACGAGCGGTTCGCCCAGCCGGTGTTGGACAAGTACTGCGGCAAGTGTCACCAGGGCGACGGCGAGGGCCGTAAGACGCTCGACCTCACGTTGCGCGGCGGCCTGCCGGAAAAGGGCATCGACGACCCGAAACTGCTGCCGTTCAAGGAACCGTATCTCACGCTCATCGGCAACACGGCCTGGGCCATGCAGCGGGCGTCGGCGGCCGATTCGAAGCGGCGCGGCTATGGCCTGGCTGGCGCGCTGCCGGTGGAGGCCGGCGGATATCGGCAGAACCCGTATGGTCCGATCAAGCCGATGACCTCGTTGTCCTACGCCAGCCCGCTGATCGACCTGGCGACCAGCGGCAAGCACAACAAGGTGAAGATCGAGGGCGAAGACCTGCTGCGGCTGATCGCCTGGGTCGACTGCAACTGCGTCTATCGCGGCGAGGAAGAAGTCCGGCAGATCCCCGATCCCGATCGCTCTGTCTATCGCGGTTGGACGGTGCCTCCCAAGACCCGCACGGCGCCGATCATCGACCGCCTGCAGCCGGTGACTGATCCCGCTCGGTCAACCGGGAATTGAAGACGTTATGTCATCCTGCCGCCGCGGCGTTCCGGTAGTGCGACAAGGCCACGAACGCCGTGAAGGCCCACACGGAGTCTCACCAGTGTCTCTGGGAAAAGTCTTGTCCGTCGTACCCGTCCTGTTCCTCTGCGCCGCAGTCGCCGCCGGCGAGGCGCCGCTGCGACCTCGACCGGCCGACCTGCGTATCTCGGCGTTGTCAATAGAGGCCCGGTTCGGCTAGAATGGACGGGGACCGACGGCAAGCCGCGCACGCGTAATGTCCTGGTTGAATCGGCACTGACGCGGGTGACGCTATCGGATTGATGGCCGGCAGTCAGTGGCGCCTGTGACGAACCTACAGATTCCATCGCAAACATGAAAGAAGGAGATCGTATGGGCAACAAGAAAGGCACCTTCGTCTTTCTCAGCCAGGTCGCCAAGCAGGTTGGCAGGCGGTTGACCATCGCCAGAAGGCAGCGTACGCTCAGGACGATAGACACAGGTCGCGGACTTGGGAGAGAATAGACCATGCGACGATTCGTTTATGCGACATTGGCGATCGGATGGATTTCTGCCGTCGTGGCGGCAGAGGCCCCGCCCCCGGCCGGCTCGATCCAATATCGGCCGATGCAGTACGGCGAGGGCGAGTGGCACGGCTCGACGTATTGGACCGCCGGCGGCTGGGCACGCGTGGGCAAGGACTGGCAGCATCCGGGCGACAACGGTTTCGTCATCCGGCGGTTCACGCTGCCCGAAGACGGCACGGTCACGATAAGCGGCCGGGTGGCCAAGGGCGATACCGGCGGCGGCGACGGCGTCGAGGTCGAGATCCGGCTCGACGACAAGGCCGTCTGGAGCGATCGGATCGAAGCCCGCGACGCCAAGGGGCGCGATCTCGACCTCCGGCTCGATATCCGCAAGGGCCAATCGCTACGGTTTGCGGTCGCTGCGGGGCCGACGATCTCATACGACACGACCGCCTGGGATCCCGTCGTGACCTACGCCAACGGCGCGCGGCACCAGGCATCGGCCGGCTTTTCCAACGAGCAAGGCAAGAACGGCTGGTGGTATGAAAGCGACGGCAAGAAGACCGCCGTTCTGGCGGATTTGCGGCCGCAAAGGCAGCCGAAGACGCCGCCGGCCAAGGGCCAGCCGAAGCCTGCGCCCGTGCTCGTGCCGGACATGCACGGCCTTGACCTGCCGGCGATGGTCGAGATCGAGTGGCTGTTGGACGATGGCCTTTCCGCGGAACCGCGCAACTTCGGACCGGCGGTCGCAACGCATATGACGAAAGCGACGCAACTCTTGGCAGACCTGCAAGCGGCGTTTCCGGCCGGCGCCTTGGATGCCGAAAAGACGGAACTGGGCCGGCTTGCCGACAAGGCCGCCCAGGCGAACGGGAACGATCGCGAGTTGTACCTGCAGGTTCGTTGGCTGAAGCGGAAGATCGCGCTGAAGAACCCGCTGCTGAAGTTCGAGCGGCTGTTGTTCACCAAGCGAGTTCCCACGTCGTACAGCCACCTCGTGATGCAATGCTTCGGCTGGCGTGCCCGGCCGGGCGGCGGACTGTTCATTCTCGAAGAACCGGGCCGCTCGGTGAAGGTCCGCGACATCCTCGCCGGTAAGCTCTCGACGGGCAATGTCTTTGAGCCGAGCTTGTCCTACGACGGCAAGCGGATCGTTTTCGCTTACGTCGAACTCCGGGACTTTCGGATGCGGCCGGAGGACAATCGCCCCGGTGGCGAAGACCGCGGTTACTACCACGTCTATACGGTCAACGTGGACGGCTCGGACCTGCGGCAGGTCACCAGCGGCCCGTACGACGACCTGATGCCTACGTGGCTGCCCGACGGCGGGATCGCGTTCTCCTCGACGCGCCGCAAGGGCTACGCGCGCTGTTTCGGCGGGCAATTCGGCAATCGCTGGCACGTGTATACGCTGCATCGCGTCGAGGCCGACGGCGGCAGACTGCGGCAGCTCTCGTTTCACGACACAAACGAGTGGTTCCCGTCGGTGACCAACGCCGGTCAGATCGTTTACGCGCGCTGGGACTACATCGACCGCGATGCCGTGACGCACCAGAACCTCTGGCTTACGCGGCCCGACGGCACCAACCCCGTCGCCCTGTGGGGCAATGCAACGCCCAAGCCGCACTGCTCCTTCCAGGCCAAGGCCGTTCCGGGGAGCAACAAGCTGCTGTTCGTCGCGTCGGCCCACCACAGCGCGACGGGCGGCTCGCTGGTGCTGTTGGATCCGGCCGTCGATAACAACTCGGCGGCGGCAATCCGGCGGCTGACCCCGACGATCGCGTTTCCCGAGGCCGAGGGGCGCAGCGCCCCGGCGTACTACGCCTCGCCCTGGCCGCTCTCCGAGAAATACTTTCTCGTGGCCTACAGTCCCTTGCCGTTGGTGTACGAGGCGGGCGCGGCGCGGGAGAAGGCGTTGGGGCTGTATCTCTTCGACGCGCAGGGCAACCGCGAGTTGATCTATCGGGACCCGGACATCGGCTGCGAGGACCCCATTCCGCTTGTGGCGCGGCAGTCGCCGCCGATTTTGCCCACTACGCTGCCCGCCGACGCGCCGCCGGTGGGAGCGATGCTGCTCAGCGACGTCTATCGCGGGCTGGGCGACGTGCCGCGCGAGCGGATCCGCCAACTGCGGATCGTGCAGATACTCCCCAAGCTCACGCCGACGGCCAACAATCCGCCAATCGGCGTTGCCGGCGAGGAGAACGCCCGAGCGGTCCTCGGCACGGTGCCGGTCGAGGCCGACGGTTCGGCCCACTTCGAGGTGCCGGCCGGCAAGCCGATTCTCTTCCAGGCCCTCGACGCCGACGGCTTCGCCTATCAGACGATGCGGACGATCACCTACGTGCAGCCGGGCGAACGGGTCTCGTGCTCAGGCTGCCACGAGAGCCGCATGACCGCCGTGCCGAACAAGGATGCGATCGCCGCGCGGCGCTCGCCTTCAAAGATCGATCCTGGGCCGCTGGGCGGCGCGCCATTTTCCTACGTGCGGTTCGTCCAGCCGGTACTCGATAAGCACTGCGTCCGTTGCCACGGCCGCGAAAGAACGGACGGAAACGTCGACCTGACCGGCCAGCCGGCGGCCAAAGGCCCTTTTACTCGCTCGTACGTCGCCCTAACGCAGAAGCCGGCGATGGTTCCCCGTTACGGGGCGCGCAACCAGATTCAGACCACGTCTCCCGGCGGTGTCCAAGGGGCCTTGGGCAGCGGCCTGATGCGCCTGTTGCGCGCGGAACATGAAGGGGTCAAGCTCAGCGACGCGGAACTGCGCACCCTGGCAGCCTGGATCGACCTGAATGCGGTGTTCTTCGGCTCCTATGACCGTCGTGAAAACGAGTGCGAGCTTCGCGGCGAGCCGCTCCCCATGCCGCCGATTCAGTGAGCGATTCCATGTCACAGGACAAGGTGGACCAACGACTGAAGAGGCAGTCAATGCTTTACGTGCATATATCTTGCTTGACGCTCGGCAAGGTCATTTGCCTTGGTGAGTGAGAGAGGAGAAACCGATGAGATTCTTCCTGTGGAGTGCGACGGTGCTGGCCCTGCAATCGATGATCTCGCCGGCTGCAGCCGATGAGGCCGCGCACCCCTTCATGCTGTGGACCAAAGACGAAGCGGCCCGGGTCCGCAAGCTGGTCGAGACTGAGCCCTGGGCCAAGGCGGCCTACGAGCGCGAGACCTCCAATCTCGTCCGTTACGGCGTCATGGGAGACCGCGCGGCGGGCGCAGCGGAGAAGGCCCTGCTGCTGAAAGACCTCGCGGCCGGCAAAGCGGCCACGCGCGGCAACGCCTACCGCTACGACGTGCTTCACGACCTACTCAGCCCGGAGGAAAGGACCAGGATCCGGCAATCCTTCGTCGAGCGCGTCGAGCAGGCCATGGAGTCGATGGCCGAGCGGCGATTCACTCGGTGGAACTGGCTCCCGAACCTGGGCTACGCCTGGTACTCTGATCTGCACGCCGTGGCCGCGGCCACGGGCGACAGGCAACTGGTCCGCAAGATGTTCCACGCCCCCAACGCCTTCAAGTGGTACCTGGACGAGTACCTCTCCGACCTCGGTTTCTACAACGAAGAGTTCTCCAAGATGTTCAACACGCCGCAGGGCCTGGTGGCCTGGTGTTGGGCCTTGGAACGACTCGGCATGGACGAACTCGGCTGGGGCTACACGGGCCGGCAAGGAGCCACCGTCCGCGGGCACATCGACAGCATCTTGCGAATCGGCATGCCTCGGGTGGACCTGGGCACCGACCGGTACTTCTATCCGCGGCTGACGATCGGCGACACCCGCGGCGGCGGATACCCGGCCCTGGGCTTCCAGCACCCGATCGTCGGGCTGCCAAACGTCGGCGGCCCGGCGCGCTTCGATTGGTATCGCGACCTGTTGGAATACGCCCATGCCAAGTGGCCCAAGGCCGGCTACGGTTACTTCCTGGCCCAGATGCGCGCGCCGGGCGAGAAGGTCTATGCCATGCCCTTGCGGTTCGGAGTTCCGCCAATTGACCCGGCGGGTGTCAAGCCGCCGTCGGCGCCCTCCGGCGTGTATCCCGGCCGGGGGCTGATCGTGCTACGGGCCGAAGAAGGCCCCGAGTATTGGGAGTCGCCCGCCCCGGCGGTCGGACTGCGCCTCGCTACGCCCTACGGCCATTTCGTCCACGACAGCTTCTGCCTGACCGGTTTCTATGCCTTCAACCGCCCTCTTATGGTCAACCATGCGCACGCCACGAACTACACGGGCGTGGACCCGTGCTATTCCAATAGCGCGCGGAGCCATTCGATTGTCATCGTGGACCGCGCGGAGCCGAAGACACTCGCGGACCCGAACGCGGTGGCGATCCGCCACGAATTCACTCCGCGCGTGAAGTTCGTGGCCGCGCGGGCCAAAGGCATTTTCGAGGGTGTCGATCAAACGCGGGTCCTGATGCTCACGCGGGAATACCTGCTGGACGTTTCGCGACTGGCCAGCGATCATCCGCGCGACTACCTGTGGCAGATTCACGCGATCGGGCATGCCTCGCCCGACTCGCCTTCGTCGTGGACCGATTCGGCCGACCTGATGGCGTCGCTCCCCGACTTGGGATTCGAGCAGTCGTGTGCCACCGACAAGACCTGGGCCGTCACCATGGTGCAAAGCAGTGGCGGGGCGAACCGTCAATACACACCCCTGGGCCCGCGATGGTTCGAGGACCGCATCGGCGTGCGGACGATCGTGCTCGGCGAGCCGGGCACCCGGGCCTACGTCGCGTGGGCCCCGGTGGTCAGCGACACGAGCGGCCAGTGGCGGGGCCGAAGCCGGTTCGCTTTCGGCGAAGACGAGCCCGCCGGAGCGGCGATCGTCGCCAATCGGAAGGCGGCCGTGACGACGTTCATCGCCGTCCACGAGCCGCTGAAGACCATTCATCGCATCCGGTCCGTGCGGAAGATCGCCAACAGCCAATGCCTCGTGGGCGTGGCGGTCCAGGGCGACAACTTCACCGATTACCTGTTCGTCCACATGGGCACCAACGCCGGCGCCACGTTGGCCGGACACACGGCGACCGAGTCGTATCTCCTGACCAACTATGCATACGTACGAGCGACCAACGACCGTGTAGACATCGAGGGGGAGTTGAAGGGTATGATTGTCCCCGTCGTTGGAAAACCGCGGCTGTTCGTGCGGGGCCAGGAAACGCCCGCAACCATCGCAAACGGCCGTTTGACGTTCGGCGAAGGCGTACCGGACTCGAAGGCCGGTGCGACTGGGACGGCCGCGGAAAACGAAATGCCCGCGCCAGCGCTGGCCGCCCGCTGGCAGCCGCCGACGGGCCTGTGCCTGCCGACCGGCGGCAAGGGCACGACGACCCTGAAGCTGCGGAACAACACTCTCTCGCCCATCACGGCCCACGTCGCCCTGGTCGCGCCCAAGGGCACGGTCGTTTCCCCGGACGTCGTTTCCCTGCAAGATTTTGCCCCAGGCGCCGAGCGCGACGTGCCGGTCACGATCGACGCAGCCAAGGCCCCAGCCAATGTGCTCGCCGAGATATTCTTGCGGGCCGTCTCGGGCAAGGACTTCGACGTGCCCCGTGCCGCTCTCAAAGTCGCCCATGGCGTAGCGCATGAGCGGGCCCAGGTGGCCAGCGAATTCCACGAGACCATCTATTCGCCCCGCTACATCGCGAAGTTCTGGTACATGGACAGCGGCGCGGCCACCGAGTTGCTCGACCCGTTGGGATACCGCCGCAACGACAGTTCCGCGGCGAGCTACCCCAGATTTGTCCGCACGGTCGCCGAGGGGAACCGATTGCATCTTTCACCTGCCAAGGTGCCCAAGTTCGCCTACTTCATCCCGATTCTCAATGAGGCGGGGGCTGGCACGCCACGGTATCTCTACGAGGGTGGCAGGCACGCCCACGGCACTCAGAGCGGCTTGGAGCACCGATTCACCGAGGACTGGATCCTGGTCCGGGACCGGACGGCCAAGCCCGGCGAGGAGGTCGCCTTCGACTGGCTGGGCGGCGGGGGCGGGATCAATGGTCTGGAACGGACGGTCGCCGGCCGCGACCCCGCCGTTGCCGCCGACAAAATGCCAGGCAAACTGATCGTCTTCGACGAGGTTGGAAAGCCCACGGCTTCTCCGCTCGTGGCCGGGAAAGGAATGTCCGCATGGCCCAAAGACACTAAAGGCGTAGCTGCCGTGTTTTTCCGTCCTGACGGTTATGAGCACGGGTCGGCGATGTTCTACCCTCCGGGCTCGCGCCTGAAGGACAATTACGTGTACCAGCCCGCCGAGCGACCGATGGGTTTCACGTTCTGCACCGAAGCGGAACTGCCCCAGTTGGCGAAGAAGTGGCTGGAGAACATGCCCACGGGCGAGGTCGCACGGCAGGACGCGGCCCGCTACAACGGCGCCTTCATGGCCCAGCCCGTGAAAGCGGAGTAATCGAGAACGGAAGGATCGTAAAGGCTCAATTTGAAAGAAGTGGAAGGTGGCCAACACGGGCGAGACGTATCAGGAGTGGTACGACCAGAAGCTCAAGGCAGCGGGTATGGGGGGCGAAGGAACCTCACCCGGTGAAGCGGCACTCGCACCCGGTTGAACGCACATCGTGTTTCGGTTGGACCGACGCCGCACACGCCACGCCGAGAAAACTTGCGAATTTGTTTATCGAACGATTTCCAGGAACAGCCGGGGCAGGCTGGGGATCGGAG
>JBEKCP010000035.1:0-19785 GCA_050014815.1 Thermoguttaceae bacterium
CGTCGGAACGGGAGCAAGCGAAACAGTATGAGGTGGCGAGGAATCTGTTGTGATGCACTATCAACGATGAACGCGAGGCGCAGTACCGGGCATGAATCATGTTCCCTTTGGCTTCCTCGCCTCGATCGGGTTGCGACCTTCGGGCCTGGGCATCCACATATCCTCCCGCGTGAGGCGGCACTCCCGGGTCATTCGGCCCGTTGATGCGCCCGTTGTGTTCCAGGCCGTTTGTGCATACTGGCAGGTGAAACGCGGAGGCGGCCAACGCGGCATTGTGGAAATCGTCGAGGGGACGCCATGATCAGGAACGACCAAGAGATGGAAGCAACCCTGGAACGAATCCGGCATTTTCAGGCCCAACTCGCGCACCTGCGGAAGGTGGAAACCAACCCGGTCAACTACCGACTGTCAGCATCGGGGTTCCTGGCGGAGATCGACCGGATGCAGTTGGAGGTTCGGGAGTATCTCAGCCTCCCCCCCGTCGGTGTGCAGGGCGCCATTTAGGGCTTGCGCAGTTGGATCGGTTTGCGGCCTTCGGGCTTGGGGCACCACATGTCGTCCCGCGCGAGGCCGCACTCCCGGATCATCCGTAGCCCGTATTCCTCCCGCCCCAGCTCGCGGTCGACGTTGTTGGTGCCCAGCGTAAACCGGATGCCCGAGAGCTTCGCCTGCTTGATGAACTCCGGCTTGGGGAGCCGCAGCCGGTTGCTGATCTCGATGGCCACGCCGGCCGCGGCCGCCGCCCGGATGACCCGCCGCTGCCGCTCGGGCGTCCAGAGCCGGTCGTACTCTGCCGCGATCGCGTCGGGCAGGTACGTCGGGTTCGCATAGATGTCGATCGGCTCGTTCTTGAGAATATCTTCGATCGTCCGGACCAGCAGCTCCATGAACGCCTGCTGGTCCGGGATATCGACCTCCTCTTTGATCCACAGCCTGGCCCGGCGGCCGCGATGGTCGACGATCGTCATGGCGTCGGTGAAGACGTAGTCGAACCGGGCGACGGCTTCCTTCGAGAAGAGCCTGGTCCATTCCCGCCCCTCGGCCTGCATGCCGACGAGAACCGGCTGGCCGGCCAACCGCTTGATATACTCGTCGATGCCGCGGTCGTCGGTGATGGGGAATCCGACGCCGCAGTTGGCGGCGATGCCGTAGCGGATGCCCGTGCGGCGGCTCTTCGCCACGGCCTCGTCGATCGTCAGCCCGCCCTTGAGGTGGATGTGGAAGTCCACCAGCGGGAAGCCGGCCGCCAAGAGCCGCCGGATCTCGGCGTCGATGGGGTCAGGCGGGTTGTCTCCGCCGGCCGCAACCGCCGCCGGCATCAGAAAGACCACCAGCGGCAACAAGCTGCGTGCAACGGCATTTCCCATGATTCACCCGATCTCGATCAGCCCCGAGGGGAGCGTGTTCTTGCCAAAAAAGACACAAAACCACATAGCCTCTGGCCCAGACCGCGGGCGGCAACTATACTATCAACACTACCTATTGTACCCTCTGACCCCTTGGAGAGAATCCGATGAAGCGATTGGCTTTGACGATGGTTTTGGCGGGTCTTGGCTGCGGCGTGTGCCTGGCCGAGACACCGGCGCCCACGTTCAAGAAGATCCAGTTGTCCGACAAGTTCTACGCCGAAGGGGCGTACTACGCCGATTTCAACCGCGACGGGAAGATGGACATCGTGGCCGGCCCCTGGTGGTTCGAGGGCCCGGACTTCAAGGTCAAGCACGAGATCCACCCCCCCAAGGAGTTTGACCCGAAAGGCTACTCGGACAACTTCCTCACCTTCACCGGCGACTTCAACGGCGACGGCTGGCCGGACGTACTCTATGTTCCCTTCCCCGGCGCCGAGGCGTACTGGTACGAGAACCCCGGCGCGAAGGGCGGGCCGTGGAAGAAGCACCTGGCCTTGAAGGACGTCGGCAACGAGTCGCCGATGTGGGCCGACATCAACGGCGACGGCCGGCCCGAGCTGATCTACAACTCCGGCGGACAACTCGGCTACGCCACCTACGACCCGGCCAAGCCGGACGAGCCGTGGGTCTTCCACCCGATCACGCCGAAGAGCGGCTACGGAAAGTTCACGCACGGCATCGGCTGGGGCGACATCAACGGCGACGGCCGCATCGACCTGGTCGAAAGCAACGGCTGGTGGGAGCAGCCGGCCCATCCCAAGCCGGGCGAGTTCTGGATCAAGCACCCCTACAAGTTCGCGGAGGCCGGCGCCCAGATGCTCGTCTACGACGTCGACGGCGACGGGCTGGCCGACGTCATCACGGCCTGGCATTGCCACCATTACGGGCTGGTCTGGCACAAGCAGGTCCGCAACGCCCAAGGCGAGATCAGCTTCCAAATGCACGAGATCCTCCCGCCGAAGCCCGACCTGAAGTCCCCCGCCTTGAGAATCAGCCAGATGCACGCCCTGGACCTCGTCGATATGAACGGGGACGGGCTGAAGGACATCCTCATCGGCAAGCGGTTCTGGGCGCACGGGCCCAAAGGGGACGTCGAGCCGGACGCCCCGGCCGTCCTCTACTGGTTCGAGCTCCGCCGCCACCCCGCCAAGGGCGTCGAGTTCATCCCGCACCTGATCGACGACGACTCGGGGGTGGGCACGCAGGTGACGGCCGTGGACCTCAACGGCGACGGCATCCCGGACGTCATCGTGGCGAACAAGAAGGGGATCTTCGTCCACCTGAGCCAGAAGAAGTAGGCGTCACGAGTCTTCAATGCGTATAGCCGACGAGGGGCACTGGTCCGCGGCCTCCCGGCACGTCTCCTCGGCCTCCGGCGGGATCGGGTTGACCTTGGCCCGGGCCTTGTCGTCCTCGCCCATCTCGAAGACCTCGGGGCAGATGTCGGGGCACAGCCCGCAGCTAATACACAGTTCCGGATCCACGTGTGCTTTCATAGGTTTCCTCCTCTCCTACAAGCATAGATACTGGCCAGCGAAACAACCAGCCTCCCCCTGCCCTGCTCGGCAAGGGTCTGGGTAATTTGGAGATGATAGGAAAAGCGTCGGCGGACTGGCGGGATGAATTCATCTGGGCCCACCAGCACAAGTGATACGGTCGGCTTCGTGGACGCCACGGTTAGCCCGGATTATTCATGGCCAAACACCAGCCCGAAGCGCAAGCGAGGGACTGCCAACGAGTTGCCCTCGCTTGCGCGTCGGGCTAGTGTCGAGCACACTGCGCCCCTATGCCGTGCCCATCAATAATCCGGGTTAGCCCCACTGACGGTCAGTCCTGTCAACGCCCTCCAGAGTTTTCTCGGCGACGTGCGACGATTTGGACGATTCTGACAGTGGAAAGGTTGTCAAGTTAGGGGTATAATTGGCCAGTCAGAGGGACAGGCGGGCAACAAGGGCTTGTCACCATGGAGGCTGGATATGGCCGCTTGCTGGTGGAACAGAAGGTCAGTGGCTTTTTGGGGCAGGGGATCCCGAGGTCGCGGCAGGACCGGGCGAAAGCCGGCCGGCCGCACGTTGCGGCTTGAGTCGCTGGAAGCCCGGGCGCTGTTGTCGGTAAGTCCCCTGCTCGGCGTGGCGGTGCCTTTGTACCGGGCGCACCTGGCAGCCGGCAGCGTGGTCCCCTTATCGACGTCCGGGCCCACGGGCTTGACGCCGGCGCAGATTCGCCAGGCCTACGGCATCAACCAGATCACCTTCAACGGCGGTACGGTGGCCGGTGACGGCACCGGCACCACGATTGCCATCGTGGATGCCTACGACGATCCGAACATCGCCAACGACCTGCACCAGTTCGACGTGCGGTTCGGGCTGCCGGACCCGGCGTTCAGCAAGGTGAATGAGTACGGCAGCAGTGCCCTCAGATCGCTTCCCTCGGCCAATAAGGGCTGGACCACGGAGATCGCGCTGGACGTGGAATGGGCCCATGCCATTGCTCCGAAGGCCGCCATTCTCCTCGTCGAGGCCGCCAGCGCCTCCTTTACGGACCTGTTTACTGCGATAACCACTGCCGCCGGCACGACGGGTGTCGACGTCGTGTCGATGAGTTGGGGCGGCGGCGACTTCTCGGGCGAGAACTATTACGACGGCTATTTCACTACGCCCGCCAACCATAACGGCGTGACGTTCCTGGCGGCCTCCGGCGACGCCGGGGCGCCGGTCGGCTACCCGGCCATCTCCGCCAACGTGGTGGCGGTCGGCGGCACGACCTTGAACCTGAATTCTTCGGGCACCTACCTGAGCGAGTCGGGCTGGAGCGGCAGCGGCGGCGGCATTAGCTCTTACGAATCCGACCCGAGCTACCAGCGAACCGCGCTCACGCAGGCAGGGTTGCCCACGACGTATCGCGCCAATCCCGACGTGTCCTACGACGCCGATCCGAATACCGGCTTCCCGGTCTACGACTCCTATAACAACGGTACGTCGAGGCCGTGGGGCCAGTGGGGCGGCACCAGCGACGCGGCCCCGCAATGGGCCGGCATCATCGCCATCGCCGATCAAGGCCGCGCCCTGGCCGGCCTGGGCTCTTTGGACGGCGCCACCCAGACGTTGCCCAAGCTCTACTCCTTGCCCGGCACCGACTTCCATGACATTACCACCGGCGCCAGCACCGGCAGCCCCCACTACTCGGCCGGGCCGGGGTACGACCTCGTCACCGGCCGCGGGACCCCCTACGCCAACCTGATCGTCAGCGATCTGGTGGGAAGCACCGCTTCCTCGACGCCCACGGCCACGCAGTTCAGCGTCGCCGGTCCGGCCAGCGATACGGCCGGCACGGCAGTGAGCATTACGGTGACGGCCCTGGATTCGACGGGCACCAAGATCGTCACCGGCTACACTGGCACGGTCCATTTCACCACGTCGGACGCGGCTGCGCTCGGCTTGCCGGCCAATTACACCTACACTTTCACCGCCGCCGACAGCGGCGTCCATACCTTCACCAACCTGGTGACCCTGGTCACGGCGGGCCCTCAGACCATCACCGTCGCCGACATCTCGACCGGCACGATTGCCGGCACATTGTCGGTGCCGGTTACTCCGAACGTGGCCGCCCAAATCGCCTGGGGGCAGCAGCCCTCCGGCGCCGCGCCCGGGGGCACGATCAGTCCGGCCGTCACCGTGCAGGTGCTCGACGCGTACGGCAACCTCGTTACGAGCGACAAAACGGATTCGGTGACGATCGCGATCGGCAATAATCCCGGGCTCAGCACGCTCAATGGCACGCCCGACGGCACGGTCACGGCTACCGCCAGCGGCGGCATCGCCGCCTTCAGCAACCTCTCGATCAACAACCCCGGCATCGGATACACCCTGAAGGCCACCTCCGGTTCGTTTGCGCCCATCACTTCCAACACCTTCAACATCCAGGCAAACTCGGTCATCGAGGACTTTGAGGGCAGCAGCACGTACAACGTGGTCGGCGGACGGCTAACCGCCTATATCTCCACGGCGGCCGCGCACGACGGCGCCTACGGCCTGGTGCAATACAACGGAAGCGACTGGATCTATCGCAGCGACTCGGCGGCCCAGGTCAAGGCGGGAGAAACGATCTCGGTCTGGCTGCAACTGGCCGGGTCGGCCGACGGCCGCGCCTACTTCGCTTTCGGGGCCAGCGGCTCCGGAACGCTGTCGCTGGTGGCCGCACCCAACACCGGACAGCTCATCCTCCAGAACAACAGCGGTTGGGGCTACACCAACCTGGCCGCCGTCAACCAGACCTGGCAGGCCAACCACTGGTACCGCCTGGAAGTGCAGTGGGGCACCAGCGGAAAGATCGTCGGCAACCTGTACGACAGCAACGGCACCACGCTCTTGCGGACCGTTACGGCCTCGACCACGGCAATCACCTCCGGCGGCTTCGGTTTCAGGGCGACCGGCAGCAACAAGTACTGGGACACGGTGACGGTGACGCTTGGCGCAGGCACTGCCAACCATGCGACGACTGCTTCCGGCGCCGGAGCCACGGGGTCGTCCGGCGCGCCGGCGCCTTCGCCGACCCCGGGCGATCCCTGGGGCGGCGCGGCGCCCCCGGTCGCGTCGTGGGGGTGGGGCGCCGGCTGGGGCGCGCAATTCGATAACCCGCTCGACCGGCGATTGGTCGACGCCTTCTTCGGCTTCTTCGGCACGTGACAGGTGCCGGTGCGGGCGGAGTTCCCTTGCTGTTTAGCGGGCGGGCTTGCCCGCCGTGAGCTGCGCGGATAGATCCATTCTCGAACGCGGCGGGCAAGCCCGCCCGCTAAACATCCCGTTTTTCTCCGTCGAACAAGAGCCCCATCAGGTCGCGGGTGCCGATGGCCGTGGGGCTTCCCAACGCCTCGCCCGCCGCAAAACCGGCCGCCATGCCCTGCTGCTGCGCGAAGATCCTGAAGCGATCCACGGCCGGCTGCTTCTCCGGCGGGAATTGCGTCCTGTAACAGGCAATGGCGGCAAGCTTCTTCTCCAGCACGTCGCTGATGTCGACGATCAACACCGGGCACGAACCCGGCGGACAGAGCGTGCGGAAGGCCAGGTAGCAGTAGAGCATGGCCGGCACGCCGTGGGCCGGCAGGCCGTCGAAGTGCTCGTCCCACTTCGAGAGTTTCGAGTAGAACACGGCGGCCTCGGTAATGAGCCGGGCCTGGTCGTGATCGGGCGAGGCCAGCGGCGTCGGCGCCCCCAGGCCGATGACCAGCCGCGGCCGGCGCCTGCGGAACTCCTTGGCCAGCGCGACCCGCGCCTCGAATGTATCGAAGAGCCGGCGGTTCGGCAGCTCCAGCGTCGTGCGGCACGCGACGCCCAGGACCTCGGCGGCCCGGCGGGCCTCGGCCAGACGGACTTCCGGCCCCGGCGAGCCCGGCGTCGGCTCTCCGTCGGTCAGGTCGATGATCCCCACGCGGTAGCCCTGCCGGGCCAGTTTGGCCAGCGTGCCGCCACAGGCAATTTCCACGTCGTCGGGATGCGCCCCGACCGCGATCACGTCCAGGTGCTCGTCCGCCATACGGTGTTCCTTCCCGAGGGGGACAGTCCCGTTTTCGTCGAACGAAAACTGGGACAGTCCCCTCACGCGGAATTATAGCCGCTTGCGGCTTCGCCGGGCCAGGGGGGCGCCATGCGGCGCCGGGCGCCCTCTGCACAATCCGATCCCTCGTGCGGTACAACCGTTGCGAACGTCACCCGCGGCAGGCGCGGTCGGAAGCGGTCAGAGTCGAAAGGTCAACCTCGGCAGCGCGGGCGGAGCAAGCGACAGACGGCGCACAGCAAGCACGGGCGTCGCCCGCCGCCGCGATTCCACGGCGAAGCGGTCAGAAAGGCAGAAATCCGTTTCTTTCCGCTGCCGAATTCAGCCATAGAGCGCGATACACACGCCGGCCTACAACTACGGCCGCCACGGTATCAACCCCGTGAGATCGCCGAGAGCCATAACCTCTCGCTGGCCAGCCGCCGACGTGTGTTTGCCGAGGAGGAGAGTGCCGATGCGACGGATGCCATGGATTGCCGCCCTGGCCGGAATCTGGATCCTGGTCGGCCGGACCATCGCGATGGAGCCCGACGGGACTGCGACCGCGGTATATCCCCAGGCCACCGGGTGTGCCTCGTGCGGGCAGGCCTCATATCCGCCGCAGACCTGGGGTCTGCCGACCTTGGGTCCGCCGGCATCGTGTCCGTGCGGCTTGCACCCGCGGGCGCGGGGGCTGTGCGGGCCGGTGTGTTCCGCCGGGCCCGGATATGCCGTCCAGGGGTGCTGCGACCATCCCATCTCCTGTTGCGACCACGTGTGGGACGGCTACTGCCAGGAAAAGGCGCGGCGACTTGCGCGTTGGCATTACTGAGTGGGTAAACCGCGAGTTTCGCGGGGAGTGGCGGGGCTGCGGAAAAAGCGTCAAGTCCGGCTTCAGAATTCAGACAGTTCCGGCCGATCCAACTAGTATAGACCTACCGGGAGGGCGGGACACGCGGTGTCCCGTTCAGGATAAAGATCATGGTATGACGATGGATCGGCTTACCATGATCTTTTTTTGCGCGCCGAGTTCTGGGCGGATCCCTGCGCGCTCGCCGTTTTAGCGTGCGCTCTTGCGGCGTTTCCTGCCACCGCCGATTCGCGATTCCTGGCGCCAATGCCCGGTGTTGCCGAACCTTGCACTAATGCGCATTTTCCTCGGTGCACCTGCCTGCGCAGCAGCCGGCGGGATGCACCAGCCGGCAACAAGCTACGCCAAGCGCGGAGCCGAGCAGCGGGGCGGCCAGGTAGATCCATAGGTCGCCCAGGTTGCCGGACACTACCGCGGGGGCAAGGGAACGGGCGGGGTTCATCGAGGCGCCGCAGATCGGGCCTGCGAACAGTGCCTCCAAGGCAATGACCCCGCCCACGGCAATCCCCGCCATCAATCCCTTCTCTTTCGCGCCGCTGGACACCGCCAGGATCACAAACATCAACATCGCCGTCAGGACCGCCTCCAGCAGGAACGATTGCCCGACCGATCCCGTGGGCCTGCTTGCGCCAAGCGTAACGTGTACCAGGAACATCGCACGCAACAATCCGCTTGCCACGAAGGCGCCAAGGACCTGGCTGACGACATAGGGGACCACGGCCCGGCCGGGGAATTGCCCGGAGAGCCAGAATCCCACCGTGACGGCCGGATTCAGGTGGGCGCCCGAGACATCCCCAACGGCATAGATCATCGCCATGACGACCAGGCCGAAGGTCAAGGCCACGCCGACGTGCGTGACCGCGCCGCCCGATACGTCGTTGACGACGATCGCCCCGGTGCCCGCAAAGACGAGGCAGAACGTGCCGAGGGCCTCGGCACAGCACTTCTTCCATCGCTGGTTATCCAGATCAGTCATAGCGGTCCTCCCCTTGACAGCGGTCCGGGCCCGGTCCATAATCCAAGACCGTAGCATATAGGATGTACTCCACTAATGGAAGAGGTCGTATGATCAGGTTCTCCCATTGCTCGTGTTCCGGCGGCACGCTGGACAAGCTGGTCCAACCGGCGATCCTGGCCGCCCTGACCGAGGGGCCGATCCACGGCTACCGCCTCGCCGAGCGGATCAACGAAATGGTCGGCCCGTTCGGCGACAAGCCCGACGTGTCGGGCGTCTACCGCTTCCTGAAGAAGATGGAGGCCGCCGGCCTTGTGGTTTCCCTTTGGGAAGCCGGAGGCAAAGGGCACGCCAAGCGGCTCTACGAGATCACGGCCGACGGCCGAGGGTGCCTGGCCCGCTGGACCTCGACGCTGGAAATCCACCTGCAAACGGTCGCCACGCTGTTGAAGGAAGCAAGGGCGGCCCTGGCCCGCAAGCCGAAACGCCGCAAGATCGCCGCGAAACAGACAGTATCCACCACTCGGAGGCCACGAACATGGCTGCGACCAAGGTGATTCTCGTCGGCGGCTTCCTGGGCGCGGGGAAGACGACCTTGCTGGCCCAGGCGGCCGAACGTCTCTCTCGCCAAGGCAAGCGCGTGGGACTGGTGGCGAACGACCAGGCGGCGGACCTTGTGGATACGGAGCTCCTCAAGGACGCCGGCTACAAGGTCGAGGAGGTCGCCGGCGGCTGTTTCTGCTGCCGGTTCCCCGACATGATCTCCGCCATGGAACGGTTGGTCCGGGAGAGCAAGGCCGACGTGCTGATCGGCGAGCCGGTCGGCAGTTGCACCGATCTGTCGGCCACGGTGATGCAGCCGCTCAAGAGGCTCCACGGGCAGCAGTTCGACGTGGCGCCGTTCTCCGTGCTCGTGGACGGGAACCAGGTGCGGGTGCTCGCCCGGTTGCGAAAGGCCGCCCAACAGCGAGGATCGGCCCGGTTTCCGGACGACGTGCTCTACATCTACGAGAAACAGCTCGAAGAGGCCGACCTGATCGTGCTGAACAAGGCCGACCTGTGCTCCGGGCCCGAGTTGGCGGATCTCAAGGCATCACTGGCCGAGCGGTTTCCCGCGACGCCGCTTTTGACCATGTCGGCCGCCACCGGCGACGGCGTCGACGCCTGGCTGGATTTCGTCAGCCAGTCGCGGGCCGCCGGCCGAACGATTGCCGAGGTGGATTATGACACCTACGCCGCGGGCGAGGCCGCGCTGGGTTGGATGAACGCCTCGGCAAAACTCCGCTCCAGGGGCGACATCGACTGGAAGGCGTTCGCCGCCGACTTGCTGGAGGCGATTCGTGCCGAGCTTCGCGCCCGCTCGGCGGAGATTGCCCACCTCAAGCTGTATCTGACTTCCGGCGGCGGCCACGTCGTGGGCAACGCGACCAGCAACGAGGGTCCGCTTTCCGTGCGCGGCGGCATTGACCCGGCGCGGCGGGAAGCGGCGCTCTTGATCAACGCCCGCGTTCACGTCCAACCGGACGTGTTGCGAGCCACCGTCGAAAATGCGCTGGCGGGTACGGCCGGGGATCGGTTGGAGGCGACGATCACGAACATGCGGAGTTTCTTCCCCGGCAGGCCGCAGCCGACATACCGCTATGGAGCGGTCGTGTAGATCCCGCTCCCGGCTGGAAAGTCCCGTTAGTGACATTGAGAAATCGAGTGCGATGTGTGCGGGGTAGTTGAACCTTAACCATTTGGAGAGAAGACCATGGGAATGACTGTCACGCTTGACCGGATGATTCACACCAATGCCGTCCACCAGGAGCTGGGCAAGGAGATCGGCCTGGAGGGCTGTTGTGCGTTCGGCGGCAAGGGGGAAGACCTGAATCCCATCGACCTGGTGGCGATGGGCGTGGCCTCCTGCATGCTGATCGTCATGGCGAAGGGGGCTGAAGGGAAGGGCCTGGACTTGACGGGCGCATGGGCCGAGACGAGCTATGAGTTGAAGGACTACAAGATCGCGTCGATCGCGGTCAACATCCATTCACCCTGCTCCCCCTCCGCGGCTGACCGGGCCTTTCTGGAGAAGGAGAGCCATCGCTGCCCCGTGTACCTGTCCGTGAAGGACAGCGTCAGCGTGAAAGTGGCGTTCGAGTGGGGAACCACGGCTGCCCCGGCCGCGAAGAAAGCGGGGAAATCGTGCGCATCGTGTTCATGACCACGACCGCCAATTCTTAGTGCTGCCCACCCGAACTTGCCGCCTCGACCTCCACTGTGACGTAAACGACCTGCCCCCGAGGCTGGACCTGACTGAACATGGCAACCGCCGGGGCCGGGCGATTCTGCGGGGGGGCCAACGTGGGAACCTTCGCCGCCGCCGAGGGGCACGCCGCCGGGGTCGCCCCGACCGCCAAAGCGCAACGGTCGGAGCAGGCCGACCACCGGTGAGCCAGCACGGTGGTCGAGGCGGCCATTACCGCAAGAGACAACGCAATCCCTACGATTCGGTTCATGAGCGAACTCCAACCGGCGTCCCGTAGCCGCCGCCCCGAAGGGGACAGTCCCATTTTCGCGGCGAAAAAGACGCAATGTGACGACGATATCGCCGCCGCCGCGAAAATTGGGACAGTCCCCCGTGAACGGTTACGGCGTCGAAAAACTCCGTCTAGTATAGCCAGTTTCTCTAGAGCAGCAAGTCGGATTCATGCCACGCCCCCCTCTCTTGGCCGGAAAGGATCCGCAACAGCGCCGGCTGGCGTCGGGCCCCCTATCGCTCCGGTTGGCAAGCCCCATCAGGCGAAGTACAATGCGACACATTGGTTGCCAGTGTCCCTATGGCTTGCCCCAAGTAGCTTGCTTTGACGCTTCCACTGGACACCATGGCCGCCGGAGATTCGGTTGGGCGTCACATATTCTGGCGGGGCTGGAGAAGGCCGTGCCGACGAATCCGTACGACCTCACGAGCGCGTCTGACCTCGGTGCCAAACCGACCTCGGCGAGAAGTCTCGTCATTCTCGCCCTCGTGTCTCTGCACGTAAGTGCGGTATTGTATCTGCTGGTGGGACTTGTCATGCCCATCTTGCTCAGCGACGACGGCGCAGGTGGAGACGGCATGGGTCCTACCGAGATAACACTCGTTGCTGCGTTCTGCGTGCTCCTGGCAGGAGGCGTGGAGGTTGTCGCGTGGGGAATTCACAAACGCAGATTCTGGGCATGGATTGCCGGCCTAATAGTCTTCGGGACATACACAGCATCCCTGTTCTTTCCTCTAGGAGTTCTAGGGCTTTGGGGGCTCCTCGCTTCCAGGTCGCGTATTGAATTTGGAGTCGCGCGAAACGATGGTTGCCCAACAGCGCCCGCCCGCTGAGTGGCTTCGCGCCCGCCGCCGGACGTGGCGCGGACGGCGGGCGGCTCCCCGCGCCCCCTGACCTCCCGGAAGGGGAGAGGGGAGTTACTGTTGGCCGACCGCTTACGGCTCTCTCGGCAGCTTGTCGATCCGCTTGGCGGCCTGGAAGAGGGCCCAGCCGAGCGCGGCGACCAGGAGGACGATCACGGTGCCCAGCAGGATCGGGTTGTTCAGCGCGCTGCGGAGGCCCATGGCCGGCGGGCTGCCGGCGGCCGGGCCGGCGATCTCGTCGCCGAGCCTCGCCTCGACCACGGCATGGCCCTGCACGAGCGGCGCCAACACGGTGGCCGTGTCGTACTTCGGCGGGTCGGTTTCCTCGGCGCCGTAAGCGAGGCGGTAGCCTTCGTCCTTGGCCGCAAGGAAGACCGCCCGGTAGACGTTGCCCCGGGCCTTCACGCCCGTGATCGCTAGCGGCGGATTGTCTTCGTTGCGAATGACGATGCGGTAGGCCGTCTCCCGCTGCTCGGGGAAGTCGATCGTCAAGCCCTGTTTGCGGTAGCCGCCGAAATCCACGAGCGACATCTTGCCGCGGGCAATATCGACCCACTCGGTGCGGACGCCGCGCCTGGCGGCCCGCTGGATCGCAATCGAGCGGCTGAAATTGCGGCTGGCCGTCTCGATCGTGAATTCCGTCAGGGGCTCCCGCTGTGTCTCGATCTCGACGATCGTATTCTTGTCCGCCGGGTCCTCCTCCGTGCGGAACTCTTCGACCGGGTAGTCCGCCTTCTTCTCATATTCGGCGATCGTCTCCGGTATCTCGCGCCACAACTCGACGCGATCCATGCGGAAGGGCCGCCGCTGGAGCACCGTCTTTTCGATCGTTTCCGCGTCGCGGCCGCCGCGGTATTTGCGCGTGAGCTCCAGGAAAGGCGACTCCTTGGCGTCGGCGATGCCGGACAGGAGGATCTTCAATTGCCGGAAGTCGTTTTTCGGCAGCCGGACCTCGCAGTTGCTCAGGTCGATGTACCGCGAGTAGTCGAACACCAGCCCTCCGGCCGCCAGCGGCGTCCACTCGGCGCCGTCCTTGCTGCCGAGGACGCGGACGCGCCGCTCGTAGTCCCGCAGCGGCGTTAGGATGCTCAGGCCGTCGGCGGACGCCGCGTCGCGGTCGAGTTGGACAATCAATTCGAGCCCGTCGTCCTGCTCGTGCAGGGAAGCGACGCGGCTCGGGCACGCGCTGCGGACCGAGTGCGTGCGGCTCTCGACGGCCTTCTCCAGGAGGTACGGCACCTCCGCGCCGGCGGCATTGAAGATCCGAACGTCCGGCAGGCCGGGCCGCGCGGCCGCATAGACGCTGCTGTCGAACACGACCGCTACGATGCTCTCCTCCGCGGCCGCCCCGCGCTCGATCTCGCGGCTCCATCGGAACGATCCCGGCTCCGCCGCCCGGCACGGAAGCGAAAGGGCGATCAGCAGACAACACGTTCCCATGCGGATCATTCTACGGTCTCCTCCTTCCTGGCCGCGGCGAGCATCGGCCGATACATCAGGTAAACGAACGAGCCGCTCAGGACCAGCACTCCCAAGACGATGAAGGCGACGATGCGATAGATCTGTTCGAGGTGGGACAGGTCCAAGAGCAGGACCTTGGCCGCCACGACGGCGAACAGGGCCAGGCCGGCGTAACGGATCGCCCGGGCATCCCGCCAGATCCCGGCGGTCACCAGCGACAAGGCGAAGATCGACCAGAGGATCGAGACCCCGCCCGCCTGCAAGCCCGGGATGTAATGGTGCAGGAACGTATTGACTTCCAGCGTTGTGAAGACGAAGAGCAAGGCGATTGCGGCAGTGCCGAAGACCTTGCCGGCGGCCCGGGCGCTCTCGTGCCCTGGCAGCAGGTAAAAGGCGCAGGCAAGGAAGGCGATGATCGCCCCGAAATCCACCAGCCGCAGGGCCGCCTCGAGGAAGGAATAGTTCGGGCCGCCGTAGAGCATCAAGATGCCCAGGTCCCAGGCTGCCACGTCGAAGAAGAACAATTTCACCGCCAGGCCGGCCACGAATGCCACGAGGACCGCCAGCAGCCAGTCGCTCGCCTGGAGCCGGTACTGGTAGAGCAGGAACACGCACAGGCCGACCCACAGGACCGAGAGCATCGGCAGGCGGAAGGCAGGGCAAAAGAAGCCCAGCGAGCGGTTCATCTCGCCGAAGAGCGCAAGGAACAACATGCCGGTCACTGCCGCCACGACCAGCCCGAGGGCCCAGGGGCGGCTCACCCAGGGCTGGACGTCGTTGCCGGCCCCGACGGGCAACGTGGCCGTGGGCGGCGATTGCCGCAGCAGCCAGCCCCCGCCCGCCAACGACGCTATCGGAATGCCGAAGGTCATCACGCGCTCGACCATCCCCCACACGTAGTCGCCCACGGGCACGTCGATCGCCGCCGCGCCGAGGTATTGCTGCCTGAGATCGACGAAGCCGAACCGCACCAGCACGATTGCATAGAGCAGGTAGGCGACCTGGCGGAGGAACTCGCTCTGGAGCTTGCCGGCGATCCAGAGCATCACGAGCGCCTGGAGGGCCCAGCTCGCCGTGATCCACTCGCTGGAGAGCAGCAATGGGATCGTGACCGCGATGAAGAATGCCGCCAGCGCGGTGAAGGAGAGCATCAGCTCGCGGTCCAGCAGCCGGCGGATCAGGAAGTAGTAGACGTGGGCGGCGTAGAAGGCGGCCAGGGCCAGGCTGACCGCGGCCACCCATTTCTCGCCGTACGCCCCGCGGACCATCGCGTAACTGGAGGCGAAGAACACCGCCGCGTTGATCCACAGGGCCAGGACCTCCAGCAGCGTCGATTTCCGCCGGTGTACCAGGTTGAACAGGAAGGTCGTGGTCGAAAAGAGGGCAAAGAAGGCGACGAGGAAGGGCATGACCGTCCAGAAGTCGGCCGGCCCGTAGCGCCACTCCGCCATGGTCGTGAAGAACAGGCCGTAGGTGCCGAGGAAGCTCAGGTAATTGAGCAGTCGCCAGTTCTTCTTGTAGCTGATGCCCAGCACGCCCAGGCCGAGGATCAGCAAGTAGGCGTAGAGGCCGGGAAAGTTCCGCACGCCCGTCTGGAGCATGATCGGCGTGCCGTAGCCGCCGAGGATCCCCAGCACGGCCACCAGGATCGAGTCGAACCGCACGGCGATCCAGCCGGCGATGCACGTGACGACCACCATGAGCGCAAAGGCGGTCGTGTCGTCAATCCTGTGGTAGAAGCTATGGGCGGCAAACACGCTGAAGTAGAGCGTGGCAATGCCGGCCCCGATCAACCCCTGGCCGAACAGGTGATACTTGCGGCCGAGCATTCGCATGCCGGCCACCAGCATGGCCAGCCCGGCGATCGTCGAGAGCAAGATGCGTCCCAACTCGTCGATCAAGCCCCGCTCGACCGAGTACTTCAGGAAGAACCCCACGCCCATCACCAGGATGAGGACGCCGACCCGCAAGAGCCAATTGCTGGCGATGGCGTATTCCTTCGAGACGCCTTCGGGGACGTGTTCTTCGCCCACGATGATCCAGTTCCAGATATTCCACAGGATCTCCTTGGCGGCCGTCTCGAAGCGGCTTGGCTCCCGCGGCGGCGGGGCCGGCTGCGGCTGGACGAAGACAACCCGGGCTGGAGCGGCCTCGGGGCGCGCGGCGGCCAGAACAGGTTCCGGCCGATAGAGCGGAGGCAAGCCCGGCGGCCCCTCCTCGGCCAACTCCGCATCGAGGATCGGCTCGACCGGCGCGGGCGTTTTCGGCACCGGTACCGTCGCGGGGACGGGCGGCGGGGCCTGTTCACCCCCGGCTAATTGCTCCACCATCGACCGCGCCCGCTCGACCTCCCGCTCGATGCGGTTCAAGCGGCGGGAGACGTCCTTGTGGTCTTCCCGCTGGCGTCGCAACACGGCCGCCACGATCACCAAGAGCGAAACAAGCAGCCCGCCGGCAGCGAGCAGCAAGAGCACGATTAGATCATCACCCGACATGGAATCCCCCTTTGCGTAAAGGCGATGTTCCCGAGAGCCCAGGCGTGTTTAGACGGGAAATACAACGCGAACTCCTCCGGCGCGGGTGGCCCCGATAGCTTGCTATCGCACGGGGACTGTCCCCTTCGGCCGCGCTAGCGCGGCCCGGATAGGCAAGCTATCGGGGCCACCCGACGCCGCCAGGCAATGTTCCCCCCAGTTTAACTAGCGTGTGCGTCGCCGTCAACCGAAAGGCTCTCCTCCCCTTTGCGGCCGACGAAAATCGGGACAGTCCCCGTGAATGGGGACCAGTTGCCTCTTGACATATTTGCACTACCACGGTCTGTTGGTGGGCAGCGTGGCTGATGCCACGAGCCATCTCTCGTAGACCCGCCCCATCTCTTGAAAAAGGAGGAACGACGATGAGTGTGCTGAGAACTTCATGGCAATGCTCGCTGGCCGCAACCGCCCTTTGGGCAATGCTGGGACCGAGCCCCGCCGCGGCGCAGCCGGCCCCAGGCGATCGAGATCGACCGCCTTCCACCCAGAGAGGCCCTTCGGACCAAGGTACGGCCGGTCCCCAGGCCCAGGAACTCGCGAAAAAACGCGACCGGATCATGGAAGAGATGAAGTCCTTGCGTGACAAGATGAAGGACGCTTCCGAGGCTGACCGCAAGGAGCTCCAGGAAAAGATGAAGAATCTCTACGAGCAGATCAAGGCCCTGCCGCAGCCCCCCGGATCCCGCCCCGCCAACCCCTCGCGCCCGGAAGGCCGCGGGGACGTGCAGGGCAGGATTTCCCACCTGCGGGTTGCCGCCGAGAACCTCCGGGCCGCCGGCATGGGCGACATGGCCGACCAGATCCTCAAGAGGATCGAGCACTTGCAGGCGGAGTCGCGCGAGGGCGCCCGCCCACCGGCCACGCCGCCTCGCGGAGAGACTACGCGTTCAGGTCCGGGCGGACCGCCATCGCGCGAGGCCACGGGTCCCGGGCGCGGCGAGGGGCCCGTTAGCGAGCTCCGCAACGAGGTCCAACAGATGCGCCGCGAGATGCAAGAGCTCCGCGAACAGGTGAGGCGGCTCGTCGAGAAGCAATCGTCGCCGCGATAACAACTCGGCTGAGGGCCCGCGAACGAGTGAGTTTGACAATCAGGTGGCACGCCCTGAGGAACGAAAGGCGTGGAAGGCCCGCAAACCACGCCCTTCGCCGACCATGCTGCGCACGGTGCCCGTCAGGGACGTGCCACCTGTCCGACAGGTATCGCTAGAACGGTGGTGGGGCTCGCCGACCAATGCTGCGCGTCGGTGCCCGTCGGCCCACCCTACAAGAACTACATGGGCCGATCGCGGGGTGCAGCGGTGACACCGCTGCACCCCTTCTGCTTTCCTGTCGAAATCGCCCGGGCGGCCGGCTATAATGCCGGCCATGGAAGCGATGCGTGCACTTGGGCCCATTCTCTTTCTCGCCGGGCTGGCGGCGGCATTTTTTGTCGTCTGGCGGTGTCTTTCCTGGGTGATAGGGCCTCTGGATCGTGCCGCCCGGAACCGGCGGTTCCCGCTCCAATTCAGCCTGGCCGACTTCCTCTGCTTGTTCGTGCTGGTCCAGTTGCCGCTGGCGGCAATAAACTGGATGGCGCGAGGGGGCGGCCCGGACCAGGGGCCGGAGGCGGTCGTCCTCGTTGTGGTGGCCGCCGTGGCGGGCTTGATCTGGTGGATGGGCGTGCAGACGCTTTCCCGTGCGGGTATCCACGGGGTCTGGCAGCGTTGCGTTGTCCTCACGGTTGCCGTGCCGGTCGCCTTCGTCGCCGGCCCCGCAACGTGTATCCTGACCCCCAGGGGATTGTATCTGCTGTTTGGGGAACAAGACCTCGCCGGCTGCTGGATGCTCCTGGCGGTGCTGCTGGTGGCGTGCGCGGTTTACGGTCTCGGCCGGCTCACGCGGGCGATCGTCGCCGCGGCCGAGGCCCAACGGAGCGAGCCGCCCACGCCGACAGAGTAGCACGCGCGCTACGCCAGCCGGTGACGTCCCACAACAGAATCACCGGGCTACTTCGCGCAACAAGGCTTCGGCCTCGGCCCGCAAGGTCGTCTCCCAGTACTCGTCCAATATGGCGTCGATGGCCTCTGCGATCGGCTTGCCGTGCTGGGCGCGCAGTTGGCGGGCGAGGTTCTCGATCAACGCGGCCCGCTGTTTCAGCAAGGGCCTTGCCACCAATTCGATTTCTCGGGCGTCCCAATCGCGGAGCATTTCCGCGGCCCGATACAGGGCCTTCGTCGAGCCGCGGCCGGGGGGCAAGATCGCGCGGAAATCGCGGCGAAAATCGGCCACGCTAAGATGCCTCAGTCCCTCGGCCGCCACGTCGCGGCAGCCTTCTAGGCCCTGGAGGCGCAACAGCCTCGCCGTGGCGAGAAATCCCACGGGCCCCATGTCGCGCGAGGCCGCTAGCCGCTGCAGTTCCTGCGGGAAGTATTTCGAGTGGCCCAACCGGCTCAAGGCAGTCTCGCGCAGCAGGGTCCAGGGCCACGAGTTGCGGGGAAACAGCGAGTCGGCCCACCCGACACCCAGCCATGGCAGGTTCGCCCAAAGCTTCTGCCAGTCGGAGAACCAGTTCTCAATGCCGACGCCAGGAATACTGAATTCCTCGCCGGTCGCCTGAGGCTTGTTCTCGGAGCGAACTATCCATTCGTCCAACGGATCGAACACGCCGTGATCGAGGAGCAATCGCCCGACCTGTCGCACCTGCTGTTCAACCTTCGGATCGTAATTGTCGTTCTGGCTGGCGCCGAAGCGATAGGCCTTCCACACCCACGAATCATTCCACAGGGCCTCGACGACCGACCCGACCGGCCGGTTCCTATCGAAAGCGTTCTGCCAGGCGGCCGACAATTCCTCAATTTCGCGCAGTCTCTTCTCCAGGCCGCCGTCGAAAAAGGTCAGGCTCCCCAGCGGCTCCTGGTTCTCGCGCAAGTGAGTCCATTGGATCAGCCGGCCCGTCGGCTCGTCGATCTCGATATGTTCACAGGACGTGGCGAGGACCAGCCGCTGGCCCTTCCAGGTGCCGGCGGCCTCGTGTTCGTGGGCAAGGGCGACGAAGAATGCGGGTGCCACGCGCAGGTTGAATTCCACGGGCCCGCCGCGATCATCTTTCTCGCGCGACCTGGCGCCCATGCCGAACAACAATCGAAAGGGTTTGCCGTCGAGCCCCTTTTCGTCGAGTATCAACTGAGCGTTCATGACGATGCGAGCCGAAGTCAACGGCAGCACGATCTTCCGCTTTTCCGACGGGTTGTAATAGGCAATTTGCCGGTCTGTGGCGGCCACCGCCCACAGAAAGCCGCCTTCCGGCTTGCCCGCCGCGCGGACCAGGGCCAGGCAGCCGTGCTGGGGCGAAATAATGACTTCCCACCGCAGGCCGCCGGACTCCCCGGACACCGCCAGGTCGGAGCGGCGGCGGTCCGGGTGCGTGAACCACTGCCGCGCCCGCAAAAGCGTCTTCTCTTCGCGAGACAGCTCGTCGGCCAACCGCGGCGCGGCCGGATATTCGGTCAGATCGAGTTGCAATTTGAGCTTCTTGCCCGTATCGTGCACGGCAGGCGTGACCTTGTAGGCGATGTATCGTCCCGACCGCCAGAGCAACCGCTCGATACGCGCCCGCTGGCCTTGATCGAACCGCATCCCCGGCTGGGCGTGGAGATAATCGA
>JBEKCP010000036.1:0-19600 GCA_050014815.1 Thermoguttaceae bacterium
TTCTTATCCAGCAGCAGGTTGCCCGGCTTGATGTCGCGGTGGATGATGCCTTGCTCGTGGGCATACTGGAGTCCGCGGGCGGCCTGGAGGGTGCACTCGACCGCTTGCCGGACCTCCAGCGGTCCATGCTCCTTGACGGCGGTGGCCAGGTCGTGCCCTTCGATGTACTCCATCGCCAGGTAGTACATCCCCCGGTGCTCGCCGGCATCGTAGGCCGTGACGATGTTGGGATGGATGAGTTGGGCGGCCGCTTGCACCTCGCGATGGAACCGCTCGACGGCCCCCGCCTGTTTCATGGCCGCGAGGGGCAGAACCTTGATGGCCACGATGCGTTTCATCCGGCGATGCCGGGCCTTCAAGACCACGCCCATGCCCCCCTCGCCGATCTGGTCCAGCACGGTGTATTCGCCGAAGACCAGCACTTTGGTCTTGCCCTGGTAGACGGCCTGGGCCTGGTACTTGGTGAGCTTGCCGTGCTGGACGAGGACCTGGGCGAGCTGCTGGACATCCCTGGGCCGCTTGTCCGACGGGAGGCCCTCCTGGAACTTGGCGACCTCGGCCGCCGACATGAGGCCGGACTCGGTCAGCCGCTCGATGAATTGCTGGACGGTGATCGCCATCAAGAGGCCCCGGCCACCGGACCACGGCGGTGCAACATCCGTCTACTATACACAAAGGCCGACATGGGCGGCAAGCCCCCCATCTATAGGGAGCGAGGGGACTGATTTGCAAGAGCCGCCGGGGACTGGCACATTTTTCGCCGCGAGAAATGTGCCGGGTACCCTCTGGGTGCCCTTACGGCCGAAGGGTCCCCGTGAACGGTTGCCACGCGCGTCACATGTCGCCCAGGAAGATGCACATGGAGAACCCGGTGGCCCCCCACGCGTTCTCCAACTTGAAGAGCACCGGATTGAAGCCCTTCTTGAACTGGACCTTCTTGATGCCGCGGTCCGGGATCCACGGATGGGGCGTTTTGCCGCTCATGAAGATGATCTCGCCGTTCATCCAGGCCTTGCCGTAGTCGTCGCTGCCGAAGATGCACAGGCGTTCCTGATCGGTTTCCGCGTAGATCTCGGTGTAGGCGTACCAGATGGCCGCGTCCATGGGCCGATGCGGCACCACCGGCAGCGCATTGGCCATCCGGAACAGCCACTGGACCGGCTTGCCGTCCCAGCCGATATAAACCGCGTCCAGATCGATCCCCTTCTCGATACTCGATTCGGGAGGGAAGGCATAGTCGATCTTTTCCCGGTTGGGGTTCGGGAAAGGCCCGACGATGTACCAACTGTCGACGAACATCCAGTTGTTCTGTTCCAGGGAGCCGTCCGAGATGAGTTTGCGGCCGTGCGCCGGCAGCTTCTTTCCCAGGTCCATGGACTTCTGGATAGGGAACACCTCGTCCTTGTGGGTGACGGGGCCAATTCCTTCTCCCCAGGGATGGGAGAACGCATGGGGATTGGCCGGGGTATATCCCTGGAACAGGCCGGTGTCACGGCGCCCGGCGAAGCCTCCTCCGCCCTCGTAGTCGCCCGGCACCCATACGCCGCCTCCCCCCCCGCTGGCGATGGTTCCGCCCACGTCGTCGCCCATGATCCCCTTGATCATGTCGAGCATTCGCTGTTGGGCGGCGACCATGGAGCCCACTTCCACGCGGGCCTTGTCGATCTCGGCCTGCAAGGCCTCCAGCTTTCCGTCCGTGAGGCTTGTGATCGTCTCGCCGAAGACGTTGGCGTTCAGGGGCGGGTGCTGGGGAATCGCGATCTTCGTCGCCTTCACGGCATCGGGCAACGCGACCCCTTGGATGCGCGCAAGTTCCACGGTCCTCAGTTGCCGGTAGTAGCCGTGCGCCGTGATCTCGATGTTCTTCGCGATATCGTAGAGTTCGAGGATGTTCTTGCCCTTGAGGCTCGCGTCGATGGACGGGCCGGGGGAGCCCAGCATGTCGGGGCTCTCCGTGGGGATGTGGGCGAAGTATCGCTTCGAGGTCCGGTCACAATACCGCTGCAGCTCCTCCGCGATGCCCCTCTGTTCCTCGATCTTCGCCCTCAGCCGGTTCGTAGCGGCTGTGAGCATGTAATCGACCATCTTCTTCCCGCGTCCCTCGGGGATCTTCGCGATGACGTCGTGCCGGTCGGTCTTCTTGAGGAACCACTCCCGCAGGGGGGTGAACCAGACGATCGCGACCACCACGGCCACGTGGACCGTGATGGAAAGGGTCCACCAGAAGGCGCCCCATTTCGCGCCTTCCTTCTTCCGGGGGACCACTGACAAGGGGATGATGGGCTGGGCATTCTGGCCGCCGCCCGGCTGGTTCTGATTAACTTCTGGCATGCTGACTCCTTCTCCCGTCGATGCCGGCGCCCCGGCTGCGGGGCCCGCGCAAGGCCACTCAGTCCAAGCTCCGGAATCCCACGCTGCGGAGCCCTTCGAACTGCAGCAAGTCCATCACGTAGACGATGTGCTGGAAGGCGCACTGCCGGTCCGCCTCGACGCGGACGCGCCGGTCCGGGCCGTCCGCCGCCGCCTGCCGCAGGCGCTTGTGAAGGATCGTCTTGGAGACGGGCTCCGATTCCAGGTAGATCTGCCCGTCCTTCGTGAGCTCGATGATCAGCGTGTCGTGTTTCGACACGGTTTTGCCGGCCGCCGCAGAGTTGGGCAGCATGATCTGCAGCTCCTTGTGCGGCTTGGTCACGCTGGCGGTGGCCAGGAAGAACACGAGGATCAGAACGAAGCAGTCGATCAGCGGCACGATCGGCAGCGGGTTCTGGTGCTGGACGTCTTCGTCCTGGAATTCGGCTTTTCGCGACTTCATGACCGGACCTCCTTGCCCTTCAGGAACCAGTCGCTGATCAGGAAGCTGGCTTCTTCCTCGAGCAGGCCGTTCAGGTACTGGGTCCGCAGCTTGATGATGTGGTAGATGAAGAGCATCGGGATGGCCACCACGAGCCCGAAGGCGGTGCAGACCAGGGCCTTCGAGATGCCGGACGCCATGATGCTCGGATCGCCCATCGCGCCGGCCATGGCGATCATCTCGAACGTCTCGATGATGCCCAACACCGTGCCCAAGAGCCCGAACAGCGGGCAGATCGTCGCCACGGCCACCATGGGATAGGCGAACATCTGGTGCATGGTCATGTCGCGGCCGGCGATCTCGCCGGCGGCCTCGGTAACCGCGTCGACGCCGGCCTCCCGCTTGCGGACGATGTAAAGGATGATCTTGCCCAAGGTGCTCTTGCGATACTTCTGGGCGAGCGCCTCGACCTCGTCGAACTTGCCCTCCTTCCACAGCCGGTTGGCCTCGTTCGCCAGCCGGTCGGGAACGAACAGTCGCCGTCTCAGGCGGAAGACCCTTTCCAGCAGAGAGGCCAACCCGATCGTGGAGGCCAGGAGGATGGCCCACATCGTGCCGCCGCCCGCCTCGAACCGGTTCTTCAGGGTTTCCCAGGCGGCGGCGACGCTGAAGGGTTCGCCGGCGCTTTCGCCGATCATCGCGCCCCCGCCCTTCGGACCATCGGCCGCAACCGCCTGCGCCGACACGACGGCAACGCCGATCATCAGGGCAACCGTCATCCAACAAAGAAATGTTCTTGCCTGCATCAACACTCTCCTCGTTATTATGGGTTCTTCTGCGCCGGCTCCGGTCCCGGCTCGCGCCGGAACCGTTCCGCATCAACAACGCGTCCATGATCCAGTCGGTGGAACATGATCGCACACAAAAAAGTCGTCAGGTGGGGGGAAGACCATCCGGCCCCGAGAGTCGATTCAACGCCAGGGGATGGCGCGGCTCGCGGGACACATAAGGGCTCTTCGGGGTTCAGGTGGGATCAAGCATCGGGAGGGCTCTTATCACGAATTAGTATAACATCGGCAAAAACAGGATGGAAGCGCCTTGTGCGCGGATTTTTTTCGATCGGACCCAAATGCCTCTGGAGAGGGGGCTTGCGGCGGAGCTTCCACGCTTGGAGTCTGGCAAGCTTTCTTGGCGGGCGCTTCACGCGGTATACCAACCCGAAGCGCCAGCGAGGGTTCTCGCACCGGCCCTCGCTGGCGCTTCGGGTTGGTATGACGGCCGCCGGAAAGACTTGCCACACCCTATGCTTGCATCCGTTTTGCGTGGCAGTCATAATAGGGATCGTCGGCCGGATTGGAGAACCCGCCGCGAACGTCTCCGAGCCAGAGCATTGTCCCACCTGCGGCCCGGCAAAGTTTAGGGGGTCTCCCCGGCACGCCCCGCCCCGAGAACACCCACCCCAAAACACTGTTTGGATGCAATGAACATGTTCTGGATCCCTCAGACCCGCGCGGCAATTGCCGCAGCGATCCTCATCACCCTGGTCCTGGGCTGCCCGGGAGGTTGCGGCAGATCGTCTCCTGCCGCCAACGAGACTCGTCACATGATCGATAACCTCCGCAGCAGCAATCCCCAGACCCGCGCCTCGGCCGCCAGGCGGCTGGGCGAATTGAAGTGCGAGGATGCGGTGCAGCCTCTGGCGCGGCTGCTGGTGGATACGGAAAAGGACGCGCGACTGGAGGCGATCGTAGCCCTGGGCGAGATTGGCACCGAGCGCGCGGCAGATCCCCTGTGCAAGGCCCTTCGCTCGGGGGAATGGACCGAGCGCAAGGCGGCTGCGGAGTCGCTGGGAAAGGTCAAGGACCCGCGGTCGATCGAAGCGCTCTTGGCTCTGCTTCACGACGAGCAGTCGGCGGTGGCGGCCGCCGCCGCGCAGGCGCTGGTGGCCATCGGCAAGCCCGCGACGCCGGCGTTGCTGGAAGCCGGCAAGACGGCGGCGGGCGAGATCGCGCTTTTGGACCCGGCCGTGACTGAGCTGACGGCGGCCGAGAAAGCCGCGACGGCCAAGGTCGCTGCGGCCACGGCGGCGCTCGAGCGACTGAGGGCCGCTGGGAAGGCCGCGCGGCCGGAGCTGCCCCGCCGCGACAAGCGTCCCAAACGCGCAGAGACCACGCTCGTGGAGGAGTCCCGCGACGTGGCCCCTCCCCTGTCAAGGCCGTACCACAATATCCCGAAGCACCCCAAGGCAGCCCCGCGGCTTGACGAGGCGGCCATCGCGGAGAGGGCCGCGAAAGAGGCCGCCGCCGAGCAAGCCGCCGCGGAGAGGGCCGCCGCCGAACGGGCGGCCGCGGAAAAGGCCGCCGCGGAAAGGGTTGCCGCCGCGAAGGCCGCCGCCGAGAAAGCCGCGGCCGACAAGGCCGCCGCGAAATTGGCCGCGGAGAACGCCGTCACGGAGAAGACCGCCGCGGCGAAGACGGCCGCGGAAAAGGCGGCCGCCGCGAAGACGGTTGCCGAGACCGCCGCCGCCGAAAAGGTCGAGACCGACAGGCTCTTGGCCGAGAAAGTCGCGGCGGAAAAGACTGCCCTCGCGAAGGCCGCGACCGACAAGACGGCGGCCGAGAAGGCCGCCGCTGAGAAGTCCGCCGCCGACAAGATCCTCGCCGAGAAAGTCGCCGCCGAGAAGAAGGCCGCCGAGAAGGCCGTCGCGGACGCCGCCGCCGCGGAAATGGCGGACAGGGAGCGCGAATCCGCGGAGAAGTTCGCGGCCGGCGCCGCCGCGGCGGAGAAGATCGCCGCCGAGAAATCCGCCGCCGAGAAGGCGGCTGCCGACGCGGCCGCCGCCGAGAAAACCGCCGCCGACAAAGCCGTAACCGAAACGACCACCGCCGAAAGGCTTGCCGCGACGAAGGCGACGTCGGCCCGGGCGGCAGCCGAGAAGGCCGCGGAGGGGAAGGCACGCGCCGAGAAGGCCGCCGCGGAAAAGGCCGAGGCCGCCAGGATCGCCGCGGAGAAGGCCGCCAAGGACGATAAACCCGCGGCGAAGACCGCCGCAGAAAAGGCCGACGCGGCCAAGGCCGAGGCGGAGAAGGTCGCCGCCGAGAAGGCCCAGGCGGCCGAGATCGCCGCGGAAAAGGCCGAGGACGCCAAGGCCGCCGCCGAGAAGGCCGTGGCTGAGAAGGCCGACGCCCTGAAGATTGCCGCCGAGAAGGCGGCTGCCGCCAAGGCCGCCGCGGAGAAGGGTGCCCCGGCCAGGCTCGCGGCCACCAAGGCCGCCGCCGAGAAGGCTGCCGCCGAGAAAACCGCTTCGGCGAAGGTAGTCGCGGCGAAATCGGCCGCCCAGAGTGCCGCCACAGCCAAGACCGCCGCCGACAAGGCCGCCGCCGAGAAGACGGCCGGTGAGCAGACGGTCGGCGAAAAGGCGGCGGTGGCGAAGGCGGCCGATGAGAAGGCCGCTGCCGCCAAGGCGGCCGCCGACAAAGCGACCGCCGAGCGGGTGGTCGCCGAAAAGCCCGCCGCCGACAGGACCGTCGCCGCCAAGGCCGCCGCGGACAAGGCCGCGCTGGAGAAGACCGCCGCCGACAAGGCCCAGGCGGAGAAAACGGCCGCCGAGAAGCTCGTCGCCGACATCGCTGCCGCGGAGAAGGCCGCCGCAGACAGGGCTGCCGCAGGCAAGGCAGCCGAAGAGAAAGCCCTCGCCGATCTGGCCGAGGCCGAGAAGGTCGCCGAGCAGACCCTCGCGGAGAAGACCGCCAAGGAAACCTCGTTGCGGATCGCGTGCCAGATCGGCGAGCAGGTCGCCGTCGCCCTTGGCGATTTCGGCGACCCCGCCGCGATGGACGTGTTGCGGGCCTTGATGCAGGCCCCCTCCTGGCCGGTCCGCGTAACCGCCGCCGATGCCCTGGTGAAGTTGGGCGACTTGAAGTCGGCCGACTTCCTGGCGGAGCAGTTGGGCGCGGCCGACGAACGCGCCAGCAGCATGGCACAGGATGCGCTCCGCCGCATGGGTCCCGCGGCGATCCCCAGCCTCACGAAGGCGATGGCCGGCGATCGAGCCGGTGCGCGGCTGAAGGCCGTCAACCTGCTGGCCAAGCTGGACGAGGCTGGCGTCGTTTTGCCGCTGCTGATCGCGACGATCGACAAGGATTCTCGCGTCCAGCAGCGGGCGCAAGCGGCGCTTGGCCCGCGGCTGGGCCTGGCCGAGACCCTGAAAGAACTGCTCTCCGCGCTGGCCAGTCCGGATCCGGACGTTCGCCTGGCGGCCTGCGAGGCAGTCGGCAAGACAGGCCAGGTGTTCCCGGTGGCTTCCATGGCGGCGCTGCTGAAAGACGACAAGGTCCAGACCCGTATCACCGCTGCGGAGGTCCTCGGACAACTCCAAGACCGCGCGGCGGTCGAGCCGCTGCTGGCCGCGCTGAAAGACCCGGAAATAGGTGTCCGCGTGGCGGCGGGCGAGGCCCTCGCCTCGATGGGCGACCGCCGCGCCAACGACATGTTCCTGGAGATCCTCAAGGACAAGGACGCCCCCCGGCCCCGCCTCCGCATCGCCGTCAGGGTGTTGGGCGCCACCCGCGACCAGCGTGCGGTGGAGCCCCTGCTGCCGCTCTTGGCGTCGAGGGAGACGACAACCCTACATGCGGTCATCGAAGCGCTGGGGCGCATCGGCGACAAGCGCGCGGTCGCGCCCCTGATACCGATCCTCGGCAGCCTCCGGAATCCCGGATTCGTGGAGGCATCGCGGGCCTTGGGGCAGATCGGAGACCCCGCGGCGTTCGAGGCCCTGAAGAACTTCGTGGTTCTCACGCAGTTCCGCACCCACAAGGGCATCCGCCAACCGGCCATCGAGGCCCTCGTCAAGGTCGATCGCGATCGCGGCGTGGAGTTCCTGACGGAACACCTGAAGAACGTGGAGGCCGTGGACCGCGATCAGTTCGAGCAGATATGCAAGGTCTTCGCGACGCTCCAGGACCCGCGCACGATCAAACCCCTGCTGGCCCTGTTCGCCATGGAGGACCCGGATACTCGGATCATGGCGGCCAAGGCCCGGAAGGAAGTGGGCGCCGCGAACATCCCCCAGTGCATCGCGGCGATGAAGGACGTGCCGGTCGGCCAGCGGTCGGGCCTGGCCGCGGTCCTGGCGGAAATCGGCCCGCCCGCCCTCAAGCCGGTCCTGGAGGCCCTGAAGAACGAGGCCCCGGAGATCCGTCAAGGCGCCGCTTGGACCCTGGGAGAGATGGACGACCCCGAACATGCCGGGGCCCTTCTCGACTTGCTCAAGGACCGGCATCCGGAGGTGCGGGCCGCCGCGGCCTGGGCGCTGGGGGCCATGCGGCATGAACCGGCCGTCGAGCCGCTCGTCCTGATGCTCAAAGACCCGGAGACCAGACCCCGGCAGTGCGCCGTGGCCGCGCTGGGGATGATCGGCAACGCCAAGGCCGCGGAGGCCGTACTGGCCCTCGTCCCCGACAAGGAGCCCTCGGTGCGGGTCGAGGTCTTCGGGGCGATGGGGCGGATGAAGCTCACTCAGGCCCGAGAAGCGATTCAGGCCGCGCTGAACAACAAGGACGAGGACCCGGCCGTGCGCCAGGCGGCCGCGGACGCCCTGAAGTCTTTCGCCGCCACTAAACGCGCCCCGGCCGGGGCCAACCTGCCGACCAAGCAACCCGGCGGCCAACTCCCTGCAAAGCCCTATTGATCCCGGTGGGGTGCCCCGCGAATCGGCGACCCGCTGAAACCAAACGGAGTTCATCATGAACGTGAAGAAGACTGCCATGTTTTTGTTTCCGACGGCGGCGGCCGTCGCGTTCCTTGCCGCCTGGGGCTGGACGATCTCGCGCAGCGGGAATCAGGGAGCGACCGGTGAGAAGGCCGCCGGCCTCGGCGCGGCAATCCCCGACGCCAGGTTGCGCGAGTTGATGGGCAACCCCAAAACCCGCCTGGAGACTGCCGTCCAGGCCGGCAACCAGAAGATGAAATCGGCGGTCGTGCTCCTGGCGCACTATGCCGTCGCCGATCCGGACCCCGAGGTGCGAGCGGCCTGCGCCCGGGCGATGGGCCGGATCGGCGACGCGGATTGCGTGCAGCCGGTCATCAAGGCAGGCGAGGACGTCGACCTCGCCGTGCGGCTGGCGGCCGTCGAGGCCATGGGGATGCTCAACGACCCGGCTGGCGAGAGCGAGTTGGTCCGCCAGCTCCGCAAGGAGGACCCCGAGGTCCGCCGCGCGGCCGCCGCGGCCCTGGCCGCCTACCGCACGCCGGACTCCAGCAGCGCTTTGGTGCATTGCCTGTCGGATCAAGATACGCGCGCCCGGATCGCGGCCGCGACCGAGCTGGGCATGCGGAAGGACCCGTCGGCGCGAGAAGGTCTGGCCCGCGCCATGGGCGACGAGAAGACCGCGGTCCGCGAGGCCGCGGCCAAGGGCCTGGCCCGGGATACGGCCGAGGATGATTGGCCGGCCCTGTGCCGCGCCGTCGTGGACAACGAGAAGTCGGTCCGCGGCATTGCCCTGGAGGCCGCCCGAAAGATCGGCAAGCCGCTGGCCGGGGGGCTCGCAAAGGCTTTTCATCCCGGGGTCGGCGTCGAGGCCCGCAAGGACGCCGCGGCGCTGCTCATCGAGTTTGGCGGCACGGAGACCGTTGCCGCCTTGGTGCGGTGCATCGACAAGCTTGGCGAACGTCCGCCCAAGGCCGCCGAGGAGTTGCGGTCCGAGGTGGTCGCGCACCTCAAGAGACTTGGCCCTTCGGCCCTGGAATCGCTCATCAAAGGCGGCATCGAGGCCCGCTGCGACCTGTTCGCCAAGGAGGCCGTGGCGCAGGTGTGCGTGTACTTGGGCAAGCCGGCGGCCGGAGCGATCCAGCAGCGGATCCTCAATTGGGTCCTGTTCCCCAACGCCTTGGAGTTGAAGCTCTGGGTCAGAACGCTCGGGGAGATTGGCGACGCCGAGTCGGCCGCCGCACTCAACCGGGCGATGGCGCAGGACGTTCCGGGGATCGAAGACCTGGTGGCGGACGCCCGCAACAAGATCGAGGCCCGCACGGGGGCGAAGCTTCCGCCGGCCCGGCCGGACACGGGCGAGGTGGCCGGCCCGAAGGGCTTTGAAATACGTCGCGGGCTGCCGCCGGAGGCGCCGTCGCCGAAGACCGAGCCGGGCAAGCTGCCGCCCGACGCCTGCGTCGTGCTCCGGCTCAAGGACGCGCTCATCCAGCCCGGCGGCAACCACGGCAACAAGGAACTGACGGCCGAGTTGATCCGGCAAGGCGGCAAGTGGACCGAGGTGGCATCGGCCAGCGCCCGCTCGTACAACGCGTCGTTCCACACGGGCGAGATCGTCAAGGGCGACGACCGCGGCGTCGAGTTGGAGATCATCGTCAACGACGATCCCTGGGTGGCAGGCGGCTTCGGCGCGTACCGGATCGAATTCGAGCCGGGTGAGGAATTGAAAGGCCGTTTCGAGGGCAGGTACAACTACCGGCCGGTCTCCGGCCAGGTGACGGGCGAGGTGCTGCCCTTGCCGCCCGCTTCCACGTCCGAGGCCCCGCCGCTGGAAAGCGGCGAGCACCCGCGGCTGGTCTTCCGCAAGGGCGAGCTGGCGGCCATGCGCAAGCGGGCGCTGACGCCCATCGGCCGGGCGATCGTCCGGGCCGTTCGGGACCGGGTCGAGGGCCGCGGCGAGACCGTCGTCGAGGAGGCCGGCCTGGACGGCGCCATCGGCTGCGGCTTCCTCTATGCCCTCTTCGGCGACGAGGAGATGGGCCGCCGCGCCGTCCCCGCCCTGCTCCAGACGGTGAAGAATCCCAAGGGCGGGCACCCGCACGACATGGCCTACAAGCTCAACTCCAGCGCGTTCGCCTACGACTTCGCCTACGACTGCCTGACGGAGGAGGAAAGGCAGGAGATCACCACCTACCTGGCGGAGAACCAGGGGATCATCGTCAGCTCCGTGGGACTGACCGGCAACTTCAACAACGGCCCGGCAAGCAACTGGACGGCCATTGGCACGGGCGGGGCGGGCCTGGCGGCGCTGGCGGTGCTGCGGGAGAAGGGCCCCATCGCGGTTCAATCGCCCCGCGAGGCGATGCCCGCCTTCGAGCTGGCCGCCGACGCCGAGGCGGGGCCGGCCGACGGCGTGCCCATCCACGAGTACAAGAGCGGCGAGGTCCTCAAGCAGTGGTTGTTGCTCGGGCCCTTCGACGGCGTCGAAGGCGATCCTTTGGCCTCGCTGGGCGGGGCGGAGAAGGCCCGACTGTCGCCCGGGATCAAGGTCGAGTTCCACGGCAGTTCGATGAAATGCGTCCCCTTGCCCGAAAGCGCCATCGTGGCCAACGCCGCCTTTGCGGCCAAGCCCTTCAAGATCGTGCTCCCGGCCTTGACCCCCGGCGCGCGAAGCTACCTCTATAGCCTCTTGAAGATCGACCGGGAGACGGGGGCCTCGGTCGACGTGTCGTTCCCCTTCGACTTCCAGGAGGCCACTTTGTGGATCAACGGCACGAAAGTGGTCAACGGCGCCGACGCGATCCTGAAGCCGGGCATGCACCGGCTCTTGATCGAGGTGAAAGGGCCCGTGGTCTCTCCGACATTTCGCGATTCGGACGCCTACCTGCACATGGGGCACTACCAGCGCTACGTTCGTCAGTTGAAGAAGTACGCGATCGCCAAGAAGCGTTACGAGGAGACGGGCGAGCGGCAGGACATTCCCATCAAGCTCGGCCACGCTCGAAACGCCATGGTCAGTTGGTGGCGGAATTCGATCGGCGATCACGGCTGGGGCACGGAGAGCGGCTATTGGCACGCCCACGGCGAACTTATGCCCTTCACCATCGCCTACGAGAATGCGACCGGCGAGCGGGTCGTGCCGGGGACGGGCATTCCGTGGATGGCCCCGCTCGGCATGGCGATGACCACCGCCAGCGGCGCGCCCCAATTCAGTTCGGTCAAGGGGGCGCCGCTTGGCATGATCATCCACGTGATTGACCCGAAGGTGCAGCCGGCCCTGCTGTTGCCTTTCGAGAAGGACCGGCTCTCCCAAACGCTCGCACACAGAGGCTGCAAGGAACTCGTTTTCCTCTTCGCCAACTACCCGTTGGACGCGCAGGCGAAGCCTGCGTCGGAGATCATGCCGCTGGCGCTGGCCGATGAGCGCAAGGGCGGCTATGTCTTCCGCAGTTCCTACGACAAGGGGGGCCCGCCGACCGGCGGCCGCATAGGCCACATGGCTTACGCCGAGCCCAGTTCGCTCGACAAGGGGCTCGACGACATCCTGGCCGCGATCTTCCTCCGCAGCCGACCCTCCGGCGGCGGCTACTTCTTCTGCGAGTCGGGCACGTTCCGCATCGTCGGCCTGGGAACCCCTTGGGCCATGGGCTTGCCCGGCAACAAACGCAACTGGCAATACGCCGAAGAGTGCGTGGTCCTCGCGCCCCCCAGCAACGGCGCCGGATTGGGCAGGAAGATCTACTCCGAACTCAAGCCCGACGGCTCCGGCGTCGTCGGCGCCGACATGAGCGACGTCTACCGCGATCACCCGTCGAAGATCAACGCCGCGCGGCACTTCGCCGTGGACTACAGCGGCGACTCGGGCGCTCCTGCCCTGATCGCCATCGTGGACCGCGTCCACGGGGGCGAGGCGAAAACCTGGGTCATGCACTCCGGCGGCGCCTCGACTTCGGTCAGCGGAAACGATTTCACCATCGCCGGGCAGCAGCCGGGCACCTCGCTCGCCGGGCGGCTGATGGCCGACGACGGGGTCAAGCTGGCCACCGGACCCGTCGTGTGGCACCAATCCAACCCCGAATTCAAGAAGGAAAAGCAGAAACCCAAGCCCAAAATCGTGGGAGGCGAGGTCGAAACGAATTTCAATACAGCCGAATTCGTCGATGTCCCCTGGGGTTCGGACACGACGCTGAAGGCCGACACCAAGGCGGAAAACGCCGACTTCTTCTTCGTCATGACCATCCAGAAGGGCTCGCCCCCGAAGTTCGAGATCGAGGGCCGCGGGCTGGACGCCAAGGTCAAGGTCGGCAAACGGATCGTCCGGTTCGACCAACAGAGAGATCGCCTGGTCCTCGAATAGCGTGCTGGAAGGCGACCCTCCCGAGGCAGGAAAGGGCACCCAGAGGGTACCCGGCACCTTTTTCGGCCCTCAAAGGGCCGAAAAACGAGCCAGTCCCCGGCCTGTGAACGGTTACCCAGTACACCGATAAGGTTGTGGCGTGGTGCCGGGACCATGGGATTCGCATGAAGGGGCATCCGTTACTTTGGGGTGACCAGACGGGAGTCCCGCCCCGGTCCCACGGCTAGCCGCTTGGCTACGGCGCCGTAAAACTGGCCCCTGCCATAAAGAATCTTCCCCGCTGCGGCAAGGCTAACCGCGAATTCCTCCGATCCTGGAAAATCGGTCAAGATTGCACGTCGCCAATACGATCCTTTATATCACTTCCCTATCCGCAGGCCGTTTATCCCCTGAGATCCAGCCCAAAGCATGATGCCGGCACATTCCGCCTATGGGACGCACCCTGATGCGGTTAAGACCATCTTCTGGATTGACCTCCTGACCGAGAGATTGATGGACTGGCTCGATGGGCCCCTGGTGAAGCAGGCCGCCGGCGAGGTCGCCCGCGAGTGCCGCGCAGCCGTTACGGCGCGCGCGATATCGTCCGTCGGGTTGATGGGCGCCCACCAATCCAGAGGGTATGTTCGGGCCTTGGCCCCGAGTTTCATTGCCCGCGAGATCGACGCCGTTCTGAGCCGGCGTCGCGTCGGCCTGTCGCTCGGCCGGCGGGTGTTCGCCGAGGCGGTCGAGCAGGTGATCCGCCTGGTTGCGGACGATCTGGCCTGTGCGGGGCCGGCTTCCGAGTCGGCCCGTCCGGCCAAGGCAGCGTGAGGCGGAGGGATTAGGGATTGGGGGTCTTAGGTCTTGGGACCGGCTCCAAGACCCAAGACCGCTTCGCCTTCCAAGCTTCGCCTTCCAAGCGTTGCAGAGCCGCAAGAATCGCATTACAATGCGACAGTTTGCCTTTGCGGGCCGAGCAGCGAGGTTGGGAGATGCCACGAGCGAAGAACCTGGTGGTCGCCCAGAGCGGGGGACCAACCCCGGTCATCAACAGCAGTTTGCAGGGGATTATCGAGGCGGCCCGCCAACTCGATGCGATCGGGACCGTCTACGGCGCCCGCCATGGCATCGAGGGCGTGCTGAAGGAGGAACTCCTGGACCTCAGGGCCCAACCGGCCGAGGAGGTGCGACTCCTGCGATTCACCCCTGCGGCGGGGTCCATCGGCACCTGCCGCTATAAGCTCAAGAAAGGGCAGGACGAGGACTTCCAGCGGGTTATCGACGTTTTGCGGGCCCACGAGGTCGGCTATTTCCTCTACATCGGCGGCAACGACTCGATGGACACGGCCAACAAGATCGCCGAGTTGGCCCACGCCAAGGGGTTGGACCTGGTGGCGGTGGGCGTGCCGAAGACGATCGACAACGACGTGGGCGACAGCGAGTTCCGGCTGATCGACCACACGCCCGGTTACGGCTCAGTCGCCCGCTACTGGATGCACATGGTCCAGAACGCCAACGAGGAGAACGCGGGTTCCTGTCCGGCCGATCCGGTCCTGGTGATGCAGGCGATGGGGCGGAAGATCGGGTTCATCCCGGCGGCTGCCCGGCTGGCCGATCCGGGGCGGGAAATGCCCTTGCAGATCTACCTGGCCGAGAGCCCGTCGAGCCTCCCGCAGTTGGCCGACCGGGTGAACGACCAGTTGCACCGTACGGGCCGGTGCCTGGTGGTCGTCAGCGAGGGGTTCGAGGTGGGCGAGCTGGGCGAGGCGAAAGACTCGTTCGGCCATACGTCGTTCGGATCGTCGAAGCTCTCGGTGGCCCAGGTGGTGGTCAACTACTTGAACCAGTTCGGCCTGGCGGCCAAGGGTGCGGCCCGGGGCAACGTGCCCGGCACCGACCAGCGGCATTCGATGGCCCATGCCTCGCTGGTGGACCTGGACGAGGCGTACTCGCTGGGACAGACGGCGGCGGAGTTGGCGGCCGCCGGCCAGAGCGGCGTCATGGCGACGATCCTCCGCAACCCGGGGCCGGTCTACAGTGTGCGTTACGACAAGGTTCCGCTGGCCACGGTAGCCAACAGCGAGCGGACGTTCCCGGCCCGCTGGATCGCCGCCGCCGGCAACGACGTGACCGACGAGTTCATCCGCTATGCACGGCCGCTGGTGGGCGACGAGATGGTGCGTCTGCCGATCGTCGACGGCCGCCAGCGGCTGACCCGATTCCAGCCGATCCTGGCGGAGAAGAAACTGCCGGCGTATGTACCGCAGGGAGATAGGAAGAAATTGGGGTAGTTCTGTGTCGTTTAGCGGGCGGGCTTGCCCGCCGCGCGATGTGCGGGAAGAGTCATGCTACAACGCGGCGGGCAAGCCCGCCCGCTAAACAGCAGTGTGACAGAGGAGAGTCATGTTCGATTTCACGCCGAAGCACAAGTGGTTGGTCGGGATCGATTCCGACGGCTGCGCATTCGACACGATGGAGTTGAAGCACAAGGAGTGTTTCGCGCCCAACACGATCAAGTACTACGGCCTGCAGGGCGTGAGCAAGTACGCCCGGGAGGTTTGGGAGTTCGTCAATCTTTATTCGAAGAGCCGCGGGATCAACCGTTTTCCGGCGTTGGTGGAGGCGTTGGGGTGGACGGCCCGGCGGCCCGAGGTCCTGGCCCGGGGCGTGAAGGTCCAGGCCCCGCCGGCGCTTTTGGACTGGCTCCATCGCGAGCCGACGCCGGGGAACCCGAGTCTCGAAAAGGCGGTCCGCGAGACGAACGACTCGGACCTCGCGCATACCCTGGAGTGGTCCAAGGCGATCAACCGCGCCATTGCCGACATGGTCTATGGCGTGCCCCCTTTCCCGTTTGTCCGCGAGTGCCTGGAGAAACTCAGCCGCCAGGCGGACATCCTCGTGGTGTCGGCCACGCCGCAGGAGGCCCTCCAACGGGAATGGGCCGAACACGACCTGACCCGGTATATTGTGGCCATCTGCGGCCAGGAGATCGGGACCAAGAAGCAGTGCCTCGGGACCGCCAGGAACTACCCGCCCGGACAGACGCTCATGATCGGCGACGCGCCGGGCGACTACCAGGCGGCGGTGGCCAACAAGGCCCTTTACTTCCCGATCAATCCGGGCGCGGAGGAGGCCAGTTGGAAGCGGCTGTTCGACGAGGGGATCGACCGGTTCCTCTCCGGCACGTTTGCCGGCAAGTACGAGGAAGATTTGTTGGCGGAGTTCGAGCGTTATCTGCCCGAGCGGCCGCCCTGGCCGGTGGTGGAGTAGACGTCCGTTGTCCGTGGTCCGTTGTCAGTTGTTAGTTCTTGGTACCAACTGACAACTAACAACTGACAACTGACAACTAACAACTGACAACTGACAACTATGACCAACCAATGTGATTTCGGCCTGATCGGCCTGGCCGTGATGGGCGAGAACCTGGCCCTGAACGTCGAGAGCCGTGGGTTCTCGGTCGCCGTGTTCAACCGGACCGTCAAGAAGGTGGACGACTTCGTGCAAGGCCGCGGCCGGGGCAAGAACTTTCGCGGCTGCCACTCGCTCGAAGACCTCGTGGCCAGCCTCAAACGGCCCCGGAAGGTCATGCTCATGGTGAAGGCGGGCCCGGCCGTCGATGAGTTCATCGAACACCTGATCCCGCTGCTGGAGCCCGGCGATGTCATCATCGACGGCGGCAACACCCACTTCAGCGACACCGAGCGGCGGACGCAGGCCGTCGAAGAGACGGGGCTTTTGTACATCGGCACGGGCGTGTCCGGCGGCGAGGAGGGGGCGCTCCGAGGCCCCAGCATGATGCCCGGCGGAAGCGAAAAGGCCTGGCCGCTGGTGAAGCCCATCTTCCAGGCCATCGCCGCCAAGGTGGGCCCCAACAAGGACATCCCCTGCTGCGAGTGGGTCGGCCCCCGCGGTGCCGGACATTACGTCAAAATGGTCCACAACGGCATCGAGTACGGCGACATGCAGCTCATCTGCGAGGCCTACTGGGTGCTCAAGAACGCCCTGGGACTGGGCAACGACGACCTCTACAACGTCTTTGCCGACTGGAACCGCGGCGAGCTGGACAGCTACCTGATCGAGATCACCCGCGATATCTTCAGCGTCCGCGATCCCGAGACCGGCGGAGAACTGGTGGACCTCGTCATGGACACGGCCGGCGCCAAGGGCACGGGCAAGTGGATGAGCCAACTGGCGCTGGACCTGGGCGTGCCCAGTACGCTGGTGACCGAGGCGGTCTATGCCCGCTCGCTCTCCGCCATGCGCGATGCGCGGCTCCGCGCCGCGGGGGTGCTTGCCGGCCCGTCGGGCCGATACGAAGGCCTCTGCAAGGGCTTCATCGAAGAGATCCGCCAGGCCCTCTACGCCTCGAAAATCGTCAGCTACGCCCAGGGCTTCGTCCAGATGCAGGCGGCCGCCGCCGAGCACCGCTGGCCGCTCGACTTCGGCTCGATCGCGCTCTTGTGGCGGGGCGGGTGCATTATCCGGGCGACCTTCCTCGAGCGGATCAAAGAGGCGTTCGACGCCGACCCCAAGCTCGAAAACCTGCTCCTGGCCCCCTACTTCAGGGAGGCGGTGCGAAAGGCCCAGGACTCCTGGCGGAACGTCGTCGCCACGGCGGTCCGGCTGGGCATCCCCATGCCTGCCTTCTCCGCCGCACTGGCCTACTACGACGGCTACCGCTCGCCGCGGCTGCCGGCCAATCTGCTCCAGTCGCAGCGGGACTATTTCGGCGCCCACACGTATAATCGTATCGACCGCCCGGGCGTGTTCCACACCGATTGGCTCAGTTTGAGGAAACAACCGTAACCGGACAATCCCCCGGACGCAGTCCGGGGGCTTTGAAATACCTTATTACACGCCAAAAGCCCCCGGACTGTGTCCGGGGGATTCGCATCTGAACGCAAAAGCACCATGAACGAAACTTTCCTCAAAGACCTCTTCGGACTCGATGGCCAGACGGCCGTGGTGATCGGCGGGGCGGGCGTCCTGGGCGGGGCGCTTTGCCGCGGCCTCGGCCAGGCGGGGGCCCACGTCCTCGTGGCCGACGTGGCCGAAGGACCCTGCAAGACCCGGGTGGCCGAACTCCAGGAGTGCGGCATCCGTGCCTGCTGGACCACCGTCGACGTCACCCGGCGGCAATCGATCGAAGCCCTCCTCGCCTCCACGCTCCAGCAGACCGGCCGGGCCGACATCCTCGTCAACGCGGCGGGCGTCAACGCCGGCACCGACTTCCTCGACGCCACCGACGCCGACTGGGACCGCATCCTGGCCATCAACCTTCGCGGTGTATTCCAGGCCTGCCAGGTCTTCGGCCGCCACATGGTCGCCTCCGGCGGCGGGGCCATCGTCAACATCGGCAGCGTGACCTCGCACCTGCCGCTCTCCCGGGTCTTCGCCTATGCCACGTCGAAGGCCGGGGTGCTGAACCTGTCGCGGAACATCGCCCACGACTTCGGCACGAAGGGCGTCCGCGTGAACGTCCTATGCCCCGGCTTCTTTCCCGCCGAGCAGAACCGCAAGGTGTTGAGCCCCGAGCGGATCGAAAGCATCATGCGGCACACGCCGATGAAGCGGTTCGGCGAGCCGGACGAGCTGGTCGGGGCCCTGCTGTTGTTGGTCTCGCGGAAGGCCGGCAGTTTCATTACCGGGACGCACGTCAACGTGGACGGCGGTTTTACCGCCGCGTGGCTCTGAGGAGAGGGATTAGGGATTGGGGATTAGGGAGTGGGGAGGAAGAAAGCCCCCGGACTGCGTCCGGGGGGTTCGCTTGCCGCGGAGCCGGAGGCCGAAATGAACCACAAAGACACGAAGAACACGAAGAATGCGATTCTGTTGGTCGTTGCCTGGTTCCTTGCGGCGGACGTCGGCTGCGCGCCCTCCAACGCCCCAATCGGTACGACTCTGGTCTATGAGGTCGATAAGGCGGCAGTCGAACAAGACGCGGACATTGCGGCGAAGGTCGTTGACGTGCTCAATAGGCGCATCAACCCCGGCCGGCGGCCCATGGCACAGGTGCGGCGCCTTGACGGCGGACGCATCGAGGTCGGCATCTACGGCAACGACGCGGAAAAGGCTAAGAGGGTCCAGCAGATCGCGGACCGAAGCGGCACCCTGGAGTTCCGCGTCCTGGCGACCCGGCACGACGACCTCGCTCTCGTCGAGCGCGCCCTGGCCGAGCCGGACCGCCGGGCATTGAAAGACGCCACCGGCGTGGTCGAGGCGAGGTGGGTCCCAGTTACTCCCAAGGGAGAAAAATCTTTCGCCGGCGACCCGCAGTTGGCCACGCGGCAGCCCAAGCCGGGCGGCCTCGAAGTCCTCGTCAAGATCGACGCCTACAACGTCACGGGCGATTACCTCAAGCAGGTGGCCGTGGGCGTCGACCGGTATGCCAAGCCGACGGTCAGTTTCCAGTTCAATGCGACCGGTGGAAAGTTGTTCGGAGGCCTGACCAACGCGAATTTGCCGACGGAAGGCTTCAGTCGGCGGCTGGGCATCATCCTCGACGGCGACCTCTACTCGGCCCCCACGATCCACAGCGCGATCTACGACCGTGGCGAGATCACGGGTAACTTCAGTCATGAGGAGGTCGAGGATCTGGTCCGCGTGCTCAACGCCGGCAGCCTGCCGGCCAAAATCGTGCTCGTCGAGAAGCGAGAGAGCAAGGATGCCGGCGGTACGGTTGTTCACCCGCCGCTATCCCCGAAATCCCCAGACCCCTAACCCCGCGACGCGGGCACCACGCCCGGCGTGGTCGCGGGGCTTT
>JBEKCP010000037.1:0-19386 GCA_050014815.1 Thermoguttaceae bacterium
AGCGAAGGAGCGGCAACGGAGTACCCTCGCTGGCGCTTCGGGCTAGCGTCGCCCACAAGCCGCGTCGACAAGAAAGCAGCAGGGGCGACCGTGCCGACGGCCGCCCCTTGCTGATCTTTCGCACTGGTTCAGTGCGGGTTTACTTGCTGTCCTTGGCCTTCTCCTTCGGAGGCGGCAGCGACTTGATCTTGTCCGCCAGCGCCTGGGCTTCCGGCCGCATCGAGAACGAGGTGGTCTTCAGGGCGGCGTCCAGCAGGCCCTTCGGGAGATCCGTGTTGCCGCCGTCGTAAAGTACCTGCGCAAGGTAGTAGGCCGTGTCCGGGCTCAGGTTGCCCGAGGAAGCGGCCATTCGCAGGGCCTGTTCCGCCCGGTCCTTATAGCCGGCCCTATAGAGCACCCAGCCGACCGTGGATGCGGTCTCGGGGTTCTTGGGGTTCTGCTGGTAGCTGTCGTTGGCCAACTCCAAGGCGCGGGTGACCTTGTCCTTCTGCTCGCAGAGGGCCAGGGCCAGGTTGTTCTTGGCCGCGAAGTTGCCCGGCGACTGGAGGTGGGCGTCCTCAAAGAACTTCTCCGCCGCCTTGAAGTCTTTCCTGAACAAGGCCACCAGGCCGCGGAGGATCTTGGCGTTGAGCAATCGGGCGTCGGCTTGGGTGGCCGTCGCTTCGACGGCGACCTTCCTCTCTTCCTCCGCGAGTCGGAGGGCCTTGGTGGCGTGCGTGTCGGCCACGTCCAACTGGCCGGTCTCCAGGGCCCACTGGGCCGCGACCAACCGCGTGGGGAGGTCCTCCGGGGCCTTCTTCAGAGCTGCCTCCATCCAAGTCACGGCGTTCTTATGATCGCCGTACTGTTCGTAGAAGCGGGCCAAGGCGGCCTCGGGCGTCAGGACGTTCGCCGGGTCGGTCTCCTTGGCCTTGCGCAGCCACTTCAGCGCCTCCGCGGCCTTTCCCTGCTGGAACAGGGCGCGGCCCAGCCGCTGCATGCCCATGGCGTCCTTCGGGCTGAGCTCCAAGAGCTTCTCGAGTTGCGATTGGGCCTCCACCCACTTCTCGCGGGCCTCGGCCACCGCGGCCAGGCCGCTGATGGTCTGCGGGTCCAGGATCTCTTTGCGTTTCAGGCTCTTGTCGAACTGCAACTCGGCGTCGGTGACCCGGCGCTCCTGTAATCCGATGTTCCCCATGATGACGAAGGCCTCGGGGTCGGTCGGCTCGTCCATGACGGCCCGCTCCAAGGCCATCCGGGCCAGGAATGCCTGGTTCGACTGCGCGAACCACTGGAACATGATTACGTGGGCGGGCGGGAGGTCCGGATTCTTCTTCACGGCCTCCTTCAGCAAGGTCGTCGCGGGATCGTACTCCCGTCTTTGGAACGCCTCGGCGGCCTTCTCCGCCTCCGGGATCTTGGCCGGAGCGGTCTCGGCCTTTGGCGTCGCAGGCGTATCGGGCGACACTACCTGGCCGAACGAAGGACGCGAGTAGCCCAGCGCAGCGCAAAGCCCTACGACAGCCAGCGCCATCACGAACGAACGAAATAAACGTGCCATGAAACGATTCCCCTTACATGAGATTGACTTCGGGGCCCCCGCGGCCCAATACATCGTTTACGAAGAGCGCCATCGCTTGGTTCATCCCCAAAGGAACAAACCGTTCCCCTGTAGACTACGAGGCTCCGTCGGGCTTGACAAGACCCCTTGGGCCCCTTTCTCGGGCTACAGTCGCCTTGCCGGCTGGTTTTGTCCCGACAGATGGCGATCTGTAACGACTAGGGAAGATATGCGGCCACTGCGGGATAGGGGGATAGGCGTGCCGCCTATCGCAACGCAATCACACGGTTGCGACGGTCTTCGGTGATCGTGATCTTGTCTTCGCGGGCCAGCCAGCCGAGGGCCTCCAGCACGGTGTCCCGCGGTTGGTCGACCTTCTTGAGCAACTTGGCCAACGTCAAGGGACCGTTATCGGACAGGACCCGCCAAACCACTCCGGCCGTCTCGCCGATTTCCTCGATAATTGAGGTCGAAACTGTGTCTGCCATCGCATCGCCTCCGTCTGAGATTATGGGGAAGGGCCTTTGAGGATTATAGCGGTTAAAGACAGGGTGGCTCAAGAGCCCGGGCAGGAAGGCGGAGGGCGGAGGGCAGTCAGTTGTCAGTTGTCAGTTGTCAGTTGCAACGGACAACGGACTACGGACTACGAACAACGGACTACGGGTGCCCAACCCCCAACCTCTAATCCCTAATCCCTAATCCCCAGTTCCTAAGACCGCCACATGTTGACGTAACCCGTTGTAATTGCATGTTTTACGTCGTTCTACGACCCGATACCCTGGAGGAGGCTGGTGGTCATGGCCTCGAAGACGCGGCGAACCCGATCGAACTCTCGATCCTCGGCTTGGTAGAAAATGGTATAGGTGGTCCGGCCGACACGGAGGCTTCGGATTCCGGATGTACTGATGAGATCGAGGTAGAAAAAGTTCAAGTCATAGCCCGTCAGGTCATGGCCGGCGATGGTCTCGTGGGCTTCCTCGACTTCGAGTCCTTCATACTCCTGCCGCATGGCGTCCAGGGCGAGTTGGGACATCTCGGCGGGGTCCGCCGGCTGCGAGTGAACGGCCACGGACCAGAACGCCCCCCCGGGACTGTAGACGGTCACCGAGCCCCTGCCGGCGCGGGCATCCTGCTCATCGAGAGTCCAATTCTCCGGGTATTGGAACGAAATGCCCAGTTTCTGGAAGATGGCTGGCATAGACGAGGCAACGCACAGGTCCTTTTCGGCCGGCGACCAGCCGGTCACTGGCAGTATAGCAAGCGGATTGCGGGGGGACATGGGGAGCGGGAAAGGCCGCCTGTCACCTTTTCCTGGGCAAAATGGGATGGTGGCGGCCGGGGCGTTTTGGTACCCTGCCCCGCATTATGGGGCGTTCTTTCGCCATTTTGCTGGTAGGGCCATGTTTGGCGTGCGGGGGCTGTCGTCTCCCCTATTTGCACAACCCGGTGCCTGCCTCGTTGGCCACGTCCCGCCAGCTCTCGCAGCAAGCTGCCGCGGCGCAGGAGCGAGGGCAGCCGCAAGAGGCCGAGTCGCTCTTGGCCAAGGCCGTCAAGACGTGCCCCACGGATCCGGATGCCCAGAGATACTATGCCGACACCCTCTGGTTGAAGGGATCCCGAGACGAGGCCGCACGCCACTTGGAAGAAGCGTGCCGTCTGGCCCCGGAAGAGCCCTCCCTGCGGGTCCGGCTGGCCGAGATGTACTTGGCGATGGGCAAGGTGGATTTGGCCCGCCTCAGCGCCGAACATGCCATTGCCCTCAGACCCCGGCTGGCCGCTGCCTGGGCGATACGGGGGCGGGTCATGCGGGCCATGGGCGATCTCCGGCAGGCCCTCGCCGACGACCACCGCGCCCTGGGCTACGCCCCGGACGACCGCCAGATCCTGCTGGAAATCGCCGACCTTTATCATCAGGTGCACCAGCCCCAGCGGGCACTGGAGACCCTCTCGGCCGTTACGGAGACCTATGCGTCCGGCGAGGAGTCGCAGCAGTTGCTCTATCTGCTGGGAGTGACTTATACGGCCTTGAAACGTTACGACGATGCGGCGGCGAGCCTCGCTCTGGCCGCCACGCGGGATCGGCCCACGCCCGACATCCTCTACCGCCTGGCCGAGGCCCAGTGGTTGGGGGGGCGGCCCGGCGACGCCAGCGTGTCGCTCGGTCAGGCCCTGGCGCTGGATCCGCGGCACCAGCCCAGCCGCGAGCTGCTCACGCGGATCGAGATTGCCCAGCGGACGGCCCCCGAGGTCCGGCGATGAGGGTCGCCAAAACCGCCAAGACTCCTCTGTCCCCCGAGAGAGGGGATCTTTTGAGACAGTTTCTAAATCCCCTACGACCTGATCCTGGTCGACCGCATAGACCAACAGCAAGCTAGACTAATCATAGGTGGTTCGACACTCCGCAATCTTCGAGGAGAAAACGCGATGTCGCAAGGACTGGAAACTCCCGTGGACATGTTCGTCGATCGACGCGCCTACGATGTGACCGGACGGGTCCCGACGTATGAGCGGCGCCAGTTCACCAACTCGCACGAGGACCTGTCGCCGGAAGCCCTGGAGTTGGCGCGGGCCATCGACGGCTACAAGCTGAGCCACCGCCGCCGCTTCATCACGTACGAGGAGATGTTGGCGGTCGTGAAGTCTCTGGGCTACCACCGGTAGCAGTCGTAAGAGACTGACGACGAGGAATCCCTACCCGCCATCAACTCCCCCGACCCTACTACCGCCGATCACCGCACAGGCCGAAATGCGGCGGTCCGCATCTCCTCGCCCCCGGTTGCCGGCAGCGTGAGCTCGTAAGCAAGGCTTTCGAGGAAGCGGCGAGCGGCCATGTAATCCGCGGGCGCCAGGTCGCTAATCCGGTCGCGGAGCAAATCGGTCATCGAGTGCGCCGTCTCCTCGGCCCTGGCATAATCTTGGAATTTCAACCGGCCATGCTCGGCCCGCTCGGCGAAGAGCCGGTCCAGGGCTTGCCGGTACGAGGCGAAGGGACCATCGTCCAAGACGATGGGCCAGGCCAACTCGCCGGTCATCGGGTTGAACTGCGAAGGGGTCAGCCGCTGGGGCTTCCCGATCTGGGCCAGGCGGAGGTAATCGGCGGTGCCCAGGGGCCGGCCCCGCTCCGCCGCCCGGAGGTCGCGGTTCATCTTTTGGATCTCGAACGAGGTCTCGATGGCCTTCTTCCAGTTCTCCATTGCGAGCACCCGGGCCTCGCTGATCTTCATGGCGGCGTTGGCTTCGGTGTAGTCGGCGTTGGCCGCGGCCTCCGCCATCCGGGCATAGCCGTAGGCAAAGCCCTGCAGCGGCGTGGTCGCCGGGGCATCGCCGTAAGTCCCGGCATAGACATTGCTATACCCGCCGAAGCCACCGAAGAATCTGTGGTGCATCGGAACTGTAGTGGTGGCGGCGGATGTCTGCGCTTGCACGGTCGACACGCCGAGGGCAAGCATCACCCCGGCAACAATCATCGTCGTCTTCATGGGCGTCATTCCTTCGTGGGATCCGCACGGCCAACACGCGAAGTGCTGCCCCCCCCGAAGGCCGGAACGCATCATACCCGGCGCGGGCGGAATAGTGATACGTTTCTGAAGGCAAAACGTCGCATTTCATCCCGCGCGGACGATAATTGCGTTCAAACTCCGAATGTCGGCCGTGCAGTGTTGTTTCGGAAAAGGCCGGCCTCACGGGAGGCCGGCGGAACTGCTGCTCTCTCACTGCGCAAGAATCCTACGGGCGTCGCCGTCGGCGTCAATATCTTCGCGGCCGGCGTCTCGGCGGAACCGCCCGGGCCTCAAACGGCCGCATATCCGGCCATGCGAAAAACATCCAGGTTCCGCTGCGCCGCCGGACACTTGGCGGCGCTACGCAGCCCGCACACTCCGTGTGCGGCCGTCCGGCACACGGAGTGTGCCGGCTACATACTGGCGCCCCGAATAGAGTACACTACAGAGGATATAGTCGTTTCCGGGAGCAGGCGTATGATCGGTTCAGAGTGGGCGAGGAGCAGCCGGTGGCTGGCCATCGCGGCGGTGGCGTGGATTGGGACGGCGGCCCTGCCGCCGGTCGCGGCGGAAGACCTCTACCGCGAGGCCCACGAGTTGAAGGCAAAGTATGCGGCCGACATCGCAAAGCTGGCGTCCTGGTCCGATGGGAAGGGTCTTGCGGCCGAGGCGAAGAAGACCCGCCAGGCCGTCGCGCCCCAGGATCCTTACAAGCTGTATCTGCCCATCCTTCCGGAGGAGGTGGGGCCGGCGAAGCCCCCCGAAGACGCCTCGGCCGACGCCCTCCAATGGCACAAGCAGTTCCTGAAGCTCCGCCAGGAGCAGGCCGCCGCGCTGTACGACGTGGCCCGGCGGGCCATCCGCCAACGCCAATCCTCGCTGGCCTACCAGCTCGTGGTCGATGCGATCCGCGAGAATCCGGACCACGAGGGGGCCCGGCGGGTGTTCGGCTACCAGAAATACCAGGACCGGTGGCACACCGCCTACGAAGTCCGCAAGCTCCGCAACGGCATGGTCTGGAACAAGGAGTTCGGCTGGCTGCTCAAGGGCAACGTTGCGCGGTACGAGGCGGGCCAGCGATGGTCCGGCGGCCGCTGGATCTCGAAGGAGGCCGACGCCGCGGCGCACGCCACGATCAAGACCGGCTGGGAGATCGAGACCGAGCACTACCTCATCCGGACGGATCACAGCGTCGAGGGGGGCGTGGAGCTCGGGACGAAGCTCGATACGCTGCACCGCCTGTGGCAGCAGATCTTCGTCTGTTTCTACGCCTCGGAGACGTACGTGGACACTCTGTTCACGGGCCGTGCCCAGGCCCGGTTCACGGAGATGCCCCGATTCAACGTCCATTACTTCCGCAACCGCCAGGAATACGTCCGCGCCCTGGAGCCGAAAATGCCCGGCATCGGCATCTCCGCCGGGTTCTACGCCAGCGGCGACCGCATCGCCTACTTCTACGCCGGCGGCGACGATACCGAGCGCGTCCTGTACCACGAGGCCACGCACCAGCTCTTCCAGCAGTCGCGGCGTGCGGCGGCCGACGTGGGCGGCCGCGCGAACTTCTGGATCGTGGAAGGGATCGCCATGTACATGGAGTCGCTCCACCGGGAGAACGGCTACTACGTGGTAGGCGGCCTGAGCGACGCGCGGATGGTCGCCGCCCGACACCACCTGCTCCAGCAGAACTTCTACATGCCCTTCGCCCAGATCACTGCGCTGGGGGCCCGCGACCTCCAGACCCACGCGGAGATCAAAAAGCTCTACAGCCAGATTGCGGCGATGACCCACCTGCTGGTCAGCGCCGACGGGGGCCGCCACCGCGACGCGCTGGTCTCCTACCTGTCGGCGGTCTACAACGGCAACCAGGACCCCGACCTGCTGGCGCGTCTGATGGGCGAGAGCTACGCGGACCTCGACGCCCAGTACCGGGCGTTCATGGAGACCGGCCTGAAGCCCGAGTAGGCCCGCCCATGTAGCCCGCACACTCCGTGTGCGGGAAATCCGGCACACGGAGTGTGCCGGCTACATAACGTCAGTCGGCGTTGGCCCGCGAGACGAGGTCTTGCCAGAAATCCCGCGCCCTGCGGTGGAATTCGAGGACCTCGGCCCGTTGGTGGGCGTCGTCGATCGCGATCTGCCCCACCCGTTCCTTGACCCAATCGAGGAAGAACTGGGCCGAGCGCTTGCTGATCCGCGGCTGGGAACCGAACTGGACGTAGTAGGGCCCGGTCATCGCACACCGGTAGGTCTCGGAGACGTCGGTTACGACGCGGAGGAGGAACCAGCCGCTTTTCTTGAACTCGAGCTTCGGCAGGCGGCCGGATTTCGCGTATTCCTCGAACCGGATCGAATGCCGCACCTCGCCGTCCTGCACCACGTCGAGGTAGCTGATCGGCTCGCGCGTGGAGAGGGTCAGGCCGATCTCCAGCTCCAGCGTCTTGCCGTCGTCGGCATGAAAGGTGTGGCCGGGCAGTTGGCCTTCGACGGTCGGCCGCAGCAGGGGGCCGTTGGTAACGACAACCCGGCCTGCGCGAAGGTTCTTCCACCACGCGGCATAGTCCAGCGACCCGTCGACGTGGGCGTAGAGGCGATTGTAGCCGACCGGGTTGGGCGTCATGCCCGAGCCGCTACCGGCCGTCGGCGGGATCTCGAAGCCGCAGTCGAGCAGCCTGAAGTAGATGTCCTGGCCCCAGCGGGCGTAGCCGTGCGGGCCGGGGTAGAACTTGCGGTCGGGCGGCCTCCCGCCTTCCAGGTCGGCAACCATCGTCTTGCGGCAGTAGTGGCGGTGCAGGACCTGGATGCTCTGGACCTGCCCGTGGGCCACCAAGAGCGGCAGGTCCCAACTGAAGGGCGACGCCACATCGACCCACAGGTCCGGCTGCTCGCGGCGGAGTTCGATGAGATGCTCGACCAGCGGCGGATACTCGGCCGGCCCGCCCTGCCGGGGCGACGGGGCCGGCAGATTGAAACACAGCACCTCCGTGCCCGCCTGATCGTATCCGCCCGCCAGGACGTTGTACCATCGGTCCTTGTCGAAGCGGGCCAGGGGATTCTTCGGCGGGCCACCGCGCTGCCAGTCGGTCTTTTCGTTCCACCAGGTGACGAACTGGGCCACGTGGAGGTCGTCGGCGGTCATGAGCAACTGGGCGTTTCGCGCCGGCCGGCGGACCAAGAGGTCGCCCGACCACCAGCCTTCGGCCGACATATCGACGACCCGGCGGAGGTCCACCTGCTTCGAGTCGTCGGCGTTGCGGTTGATGACGAAATTGCCGTCGCGGTGGAGATACTCGGGGCCGCGCTCCATCTCGAAAGTATATTGTCCCAGCGGCAGCCTCAGCGTGATGCTGCCGGGAAAGACGAAGTGGTCGGCCCAGAACGGGATGGTCGGATCGGGCCGGCGAGGCCGATTCCCGTTGGGCCCCAAGAGGTGCATGCGGCAGGGGATCGGCTCCCGGGTCTTCTCATCGACCACGGTGACGGCGAACTTTTCGTCGGCGGCCCGGGCCCCGCGGGGCGAACCGGCGACCAGGACCGCCGCCCCCAGCAGCGACCAGGCCGTAAGGATTCGGCTCATGGCGTCTTGACGTCGAAGCAATATTGAGACTCCCATGTCCGGTCCGGGGGGCTTGAATGGGTGGGCGCTTCGTGCGCCCAGTAGTAAAACCCATCCCTGGCGACTTGCATTACCTACCGGGTGACGCACCGGGGGTTCCGGGGACCACCACCGGACCGGACATGGGATTATTCACTTGGGGAAAAAGTACCTGTCGCTCTTTCCCGACCTTCTTCACTTCCTTTACCGGGAAAGCTCGTGGAGGAGACGCCGGAATCGGGGCATCCGGCCTTCGAGATACGCCAGCCAGGCGGCCGGCTTCCATATCTCGATGCAAACGGCCGCGCCCACGACGAAAACCTCGTTCTGGGGCGGATCGCGATCCACGCCCAGGAATCTGCGGAAACCCTCCGGGATGAGCAACCGGCCCCGGCCCTTCAACTCGACGGGTCGATTCCGCGTCGAGAGCAATCGCCCAAGCAGTTGCACCCGGCCGATCCGGTCCTCGTCGAAGCTTCGGGCCTGGAGTTTCTGCTCCAAGAGCCTGATTCGGGCCGCGAGTTGGGGCTGCCAGGCCTCTCGGTTCCAGAGGCTCAGGCAGCCGGCCCGTTCCTTCGCCAGGATGCACTGCTGCGAGTCGGCTCGCATGAGATCGGTCAACTCGTGGGGAATCGACAGCCGGAACCGCTCGTCCAGCGTACAAGAGAACTCGCCGAGAATGAGCGGTGGTGTTTCCGGCATCGCTAGCCCTAACGGGGCGGATGGCATCGGGGGTCCGGCCGCCGAGCGACGGAAGGACAGATGAAGTGTACATTCTGGGATCTAATCCCACAAGTATCCTATTGATCCGTCACCGAATGGGAACAAATTCCACAGTATTGAGTGTAGCGGTTCTCGCGGTTTTGACAAGTACCCCGGGGCCGGAATTTCGGCCGATGCACTCCCACAAACGGTGGGTCTTGTGTGCCACTGCTGGCTTGTCCAGCAGTGCGGAAGACACGGTTGGGCAAGCCAACCGTGGCACCCGCGGGCCGCGTCATTCCCCGAGCGTCGAGCGGCGGCGGAGAATGTGGTGGTAATGCTGGGCGAACCGGTGGGCCTCGTCGCGGACGTACTGCAAGAGCCGCAGGGCGTAACTGTGACGGCTCAGCCGCAAGGGCTCGTCATGCCCGGCCATGAAAACAAGCTCCTCCCGCTTGGCCAGCGAGAGCACCGTGGGGGGCCGGGCCGGCCGGCCCTCCAGGGCGCTCAAGGCGGCGTGGAGCTGGTCCTTACCGCCGTCCACCAGGAGGATGTCCGGCACGACCTCGTCCTCGCGGAGGTGCTCGAAGCGGCGAGCGACGGCCTCGTAGATGCTCGCCACGTCGTCGGGGCCCTCGACCGTGCGGATCCGGAGCCGCTTGTACCCCGGCTTGAAGGGCAGGCCGTCGATGAACTGCACGACGCTGGCGACGGTCTCCGTGCCGGCGGTGTGCGCAACGTCCACGCCCTCGATGGTTCGCGGCGTGTGGGCGAGGTGGAGCACCTTCCGCAGGCCGGCCAGGCCCTTCTTCGGATCGACGGGGAACACCTCGGGCTGCACGTGGGTCTCCAGATCACCGCGTTCATTGAGCGTTTCCAACAGGTGGATCTCGTCGCGGAACCTAGCCGCGTCCTCGAACCGCAGTTGCCCGGCGGCCGCCTCCATCTCTGCCCGCAACTCGGCCACGACCGACTGTTTCTTGCCCTCGAGGAACTCCTGCAACCGGTGGATGTCCTTGCGATACTCCTCCTTCGAAATGCGGAGATTGCACGGGGCGGTACACTGGCGGATCGAGGCCAGGAGGCACGGCCGGAACCACCGCCAGCGCGGGTCCCTTTCGTGGATGTCCAGCGAGCAGGTGCGGAAGCGGAATATCTTCTGGAGTACCGCCATCGCCCCACGCAGCCCCCGGAGGTTCGTGAACGGCCCATAGAGCTTCGTGCCGTGCGGGCTCGGCGTGCGGGTGATCTCGACGCGGGGAAAGTCCTCGTGCGCGTGGATTTCCAGGTATGGGAAGGTCTTGTCGTCCCGGAGGTCCCGGTTGTACTTGGGCAGGATGTCCTTGATCAGCCGGGCCTCGATCAGGAGGGCATCGACTTCGCTTTCGGCTTCGAGGTAGTCGAGGTCGCGGATTTCCTGGACGAGCCGGGCGGTCCGCGGGTCCTCGGCCGCCGCTTTGAGAAAGTAGCTGCCGGCGCGGGCGCGGAGGTTCTTGGCCTTGCCGACATAGATGACGCGGCCGGCGGCGTCCTTCATGAGGTAGACGCCTGGTTTCTGCGGCAGGGCCCGGGCCTTCTGGGCGGCCTGCGAAGCGTCCTGGGGCTCGGTGGGGAAGGACATGTCGGACATGAGTCACTTCTCGGCCGAAAGCGTCGCAAGGCGATCGGAGAGGGCGTCGAGGCGATTTCTTTCGGCCTCTCGCGGGGCATCGCTCGCGGGGGCCACTGGGCCGCCGAGACGCTCGCGGGTCTCGGCGATCCGGTTCGCCAGCGAGGCGATGGCACGCCGCGGCGAATCGATCGTGCCCGCCTTGGCCTGCTCCTTCGACGGGACCAGGTCGCGGAAGAGGCCCAGGTCCTTTTGTCGGAGGACGAGGATATCGAGCCGGCTCAGTGCGGTTTGCAGTTGCTCGGCGGTCCACTCGCGCTTTTCTTCCAGCTCGCCTTCCAGGCTCCGCAGGGCCAGGTTGATGCCGGCAATCCGCGCCGCCAGTCCTTCGACGTCGACCTGGGCATGATCGCCGGGCGGCACCGGAGAGGGCGGGGCTTTCGGTGGCGACGCCCCCAAAACCCCCGGATGCAATCCGGGGGCTTTAGTTGGCCCCCTGTCCCCTTCCGAGACGGTCCGCGGCAGCATCGCCAGCGGATCGCCCAGCGGTGTAGCGCGGGGCGGCATAGGGGGCAGCGGCTCCTCCGGGGACGCCTGCGTTCTCGGCTTCGGCGGGGGAACGACCACCGTCGGCGACGCCAACGGCCCCGAGCCGGCCTCGTGCAGAGGGACCGTCGGAGATGCTTCAGGCTTTCGCACCAATGGAGGCATCTCGGCCGCCGGCGGCGATACCCCCGGGGGCGCCGGGACCGACGGATCCGGCACCCGGACCTTCACCGGGGCCAATTCCAGCCGCGGGGCCACCGGGGGTGGCGGTTCCGCGGCCGTCACCGCGGGGCGCAAGGCAGTCGCGCCGCCGAAGCTGGGGTCAACGGGCAGAGGACCGATTGAGCCGGGGGCGGAATTATGGGCAGCCGCCTCGAGCCAGTCGATCAGCCGATCCTGTTGGTCGGGTGGGCTGCCGGCTGCCTCCCAACGCGACCATACGCGGAACCACGCCTCTCGCCGCTCCAGGAATTTCGCCGGCTCCGCTTGGAAACTCTCCTGGACCTCTGCTCGATACTGCCGGACCAACCGGCTGATGGCCGCCTTCTCCCGCACATCCAGTTGCACCAGGAGTTCGGCGAGCGTTTCTCGGGCAACGGTCGGTTGGTGGAGCTTCGCGGCGGCGCGGGCCTCGTCTTGCCGGGCCTCCTCCGGGCTGAGCGTCCATTGGGCGGCGCGGGCCAGGCGGGCTTCAAGCCGCCTCAGCCACGCCTGCTGGGCGTCGGCGGGCAGCGATGCGACCCGACGGAGCGTGGCCTCCGTGCGGGCCGTGGCGTCCTCCCGCGGATATGCATCCGCGGCTACGGCAAGCACCGCGGCTGACAAGATGAATCCCGACACGCGCACGTCAATCGCCGCCGGCGGCCTCCTTCTTCAGGGGCAAAGTGTAAAGGTACAGCGTGTGCTTCACGTTGTCCTCGTTGGAGGTCATCACCTGAGTGTCGTCCGGCGCGACGTCCTTGATCGCGTAATCGTGGGCGACAATCCGCGAGCCGGGCTTCATCTTCTCCAGCAACGGACGGAGCTTCACGATCATGTCCGGGAGCAGGTACATCGAGATGACCGTCGCCTTGCTGTAATCGACCGTATAGATATCCTTGTCTTCGATCGTCACGAGGTGATCGACCTTGCGTTTCTTGGCGATCTGGCGGCCTTCGGCGACGAGTTTCGGGACGATCTCGAACCCGACGCCGCGGCAGCCGTATTTTCTGGCCGCCGCGATGACCATCCGGCCGTCGCCGCAGCCGGGATCGTAGACGACGTCGTCCTTCGTGATCTTCGCCATATCGAGCATCTTGGCCACCACGTCGTTGGGAGTGCCGACGTAGACGCAATCGGGCGTCTTGTCGCCGGCAGCCTTGTCGTCGCACCTGGCATAGGAGGCGAAGCTTGTCAGGGCCGCCATGGCCAGCACACCCGGGATTACGCGCTGCATGGAATTCTCCTCGGTATTAGTGGAAGAACACGGCCAGGCCGGGTATCTTCTCCTTGAACTTCTCGGAATAAGCCCTGGTGACCTTCGTGCCCTTGACGTAGAGCATGCGGAGGTTGTCCAGGCCGGCCAGTTGCGGGAGATCGCCGTCCGCCACGTCGCAGTCTTTGAGGTTGAGCGTGCGGAGCCGGGCCAGGCCGGCCAGGTGGGCGAGGCCCGCCCCCGTCACCCCCGTACCCTCCAGCGACAGGGTCTCGATCCGGGTCAGTTTTTCCAGGTGCGCCAGGTCGTCGTCGGCGACGGGGACGTGGGCCAGGTTGAGCACCTGGAGGTCGGTCAGGTTCTTGAGGTGGGCCAGCCCCTTGCCGGTGATCTTCGTGTTCTGGAGGCTGAGGGCTTCGAGGTCCGTCAGGCCGCTGAGGTGTTTCAGCCCGGCGTCGGTCACGTCGACGTTGTGGAGGTAGAGGCGCACAAGGGATGTGCGTCCGCGGAGGTTGGCCAGCCCGGCGTCGGTGATCGCGGCGGCCGTGATTTCCAGCGACTCCAGGCCGGCCAATTCAGCGAGCGGCGCCAGGTCGGCATCGGTCGCGCGGGGGTTCGCGAGGGTAACGGAGTCGATCAATCCGTCGGCACTCAGATGGACCTCCGCGCCACCCTTCCTGAGGGCTGCGGCCGCGGGTCCATCCATAATCTCGGCGGGAAAGTGGTGGACCTTCGCCGGGGTGTCTGCCCCGTAGCAGACGGGCAAGGCTCCAACGATCACCCACACCACCCACAAGCAAGTGCATCGTCTCATAGAAAAGCTCCCGGCGGGTAGGGTGGGTCGACGGGCACCGTGCGAAGCATGGTCGGCGCGCCCCACCGGAAACCAGCCAATTTCCCCTTGGTGGGGCTCGCTTCGCTCGACCCACCCTACAATTGCCTCCATAACAGAAACCAACAAGAAAGGATATCAGCCCCGGCGTGCCGTGTAAAGTTAGGGTTTCCTCCCCTCGATAACCGAATTCATCCACGGGTCCTTGACCAGCAGGACGGGCTGGCGGAAACCGGCCGAGACCAGGTCCTCGGCGTACTCGTCGAAAGTACACGTGCCGCCGCTGGCGGTGTTCACGAGCATGTTGATGGCAAACAGCGCGCCCTCGACGGGGTGTACGTGGTCCGCGTCCATCACCACGTCGCGGATGAGCACCCGGCCGCCGGGCACCAGCGCGCGATGGATCTTCTCGAACAACTCGCGGTTGTCGTCGCGGGAGTGCTGGTGGGCGATCGCGCTGAGCCAGGCCAGGTCGGCGCCGCCGGGCAGGTCGTCGCTGTAGAAATCGCCGGCCACCAGCCGGACGCGCGGGGCCAGGCCGCTTGCGGCCATGCGGCGGCGGGCCTGCTCGATAGCGTCGGGCAGGTCGAAGACAGTCGCCCGCGCGTCGGGCACAGCCCGCAAAAAGGCCAGCGTCCAGGTGCCGGACGCCCCGCCCACATCCAACAAGTGACGGAACTCGGGCGGGCCGAGCCGCGTCACCAGGCCGTCGGCGATGGGGCCCGATATCGCGTGCATGGCCCCGATGAACGCAGCCCGATCGGCCTCCGCCCCGCGAATGCTCGACTGCCGGGCGGCCGCTTCGCCCGTTTTCACCACTCGGGCCAATTGCGACCACGTTCGCACCAGGTTCATGTCGTGTCGAATCATTGGCAGCAGGGTCTCCGGAGACTCCTCGACGACCAGGGGCCGCACGGCGTCGGGCACCGCATAGAGCCCCGCTTGCTTTTCGAGGAGGCCCAGCGCGGCCAGCGAGTCCAGGAGCATCGTCGTGCCGCGGAGGTCGGCCTTGAGCCGCCGGGCGGCCTCGGCCACCGACACCCGCTCGTGGCCCAGCACGCTGAACAAGTCCAGTTCGGCCGCGGCGCCCAGCACGCAAGAAACGCGGAATGCGTTGGCCATCTGCAAGATCTGGTCCCGGTCGGGCCTCTGGTCCGTAACCATCATGGATCTCCCAGAATAACGTAGAATAGAGGTGGTGTTATGCTAAAGCATAACCTACTGATCCAGCGTGCTAATACCGATACCGGGGGGATGGATGCGAATCGCCTTTGCTCTGAGCGTTTGGACACTGGGGTTGTGCCCTGTCGCGGCGGCCTCGGCCCAGGAGGGCAAGCCCGGCACGGCTGTGGAAAAGACCGCGGCCGCCGAGGCGTCTTCGGGAGCGAAACTCGGCCCGCCGCAGGTCGTCCGGTGGCGGGTGGGCATGATCGTGACGGCCGTGGGCAGTCCGTGCGGCCATCTGATGGGCACCATGACCGTGCCCATGGACTGGCCCGAACAGCAGGTGAAGATCGTCGGCCAGGACTTTTCGCCCGGCGTGGCCGTCAGCTATAAGAACCTGAGGAATCTGGCCCGGCAGATGGTGATCAGTTTTCCGGCTCTGGCCGCGGGGAAGGAGGGCCGGGGGATCGTGATCTTCGAGCTCGCGCGGCGGTCGCTCGGCCCGCCGGAGAGTCCGGGCAGCTACGTCATGCCCGATCCCAAAAAACTGCCCGGCAATCTCAAGGGCTTCCTGGAGCCGAGTCCTTACATCGAGAGTTCGCACCCGCGGATCAAGGAGGTGGCCGAGCAGATCGCGGCCGATCGGCCGAAGGCATGGGACCGGGCCAAGGCCGCCTGCGACTGGGCCCGCCGGACGATCCAGTACAAGAAGGATGCCCCATTGACCGGAGTGCTCAAGGCAATGGAGACGGGGACGGGCGACTGCAATCAACTGACTTCGGCGTTCATCGCCGTCTGCCGTGCCGGGGGCATTCCTGCCCGGACCGTGCGGATCCCCGGCCATTGCTACCCGGAGTTCTACCTGGCGGACGCGCGGGGCGAGGGCCATTGGTTCGCCACCGAAGCCGCTAGCGACGAGGCGTTTGGCATCGTCCACGGCGATGCGCCGATCCTGCAGAAGGGCGACAACTTCCCTTTGACCGCGCCGGACCAGGCCAACCCGCGCAAAAGGATCGAAAAACCATTCCGTTTCCTGCCGGAGTCCCTGGTCGGCACGCCGAAGCGCGGCGGCGTGGAGCCGCAGATGAAACTCGTGTGCGAACCAGCGCAAGAGTGAGCAAATCCGAAATCCGAATATCGAAATCCGAAACAAATCCAAATGACCAAAGTCCGAATGACAGAAACGCTGGCGGTTTGGAACATTTGGATTTGGGACATTGGGATTTGTTTCGGATTTCGGATTTCGAGATTCGGATTTGATCAAAGGGGGTCGGTAATGCGATCCATCAGCATCTTCCTTGCGGCCCTGATGTTCCTTTCGGCGGCGCCGGCGGCGGCCCAGTTCAAGGAGGGCGACCCGGGCGGCGCCAGGGTCGGCGAGTCGCGAGTCGTCAAGTGGCGGGTCGGCGTCGAAGTGACGGCGGTCGGCGGCCCGTGCAAGGGCATCCTCGGCTACGCGCCCGTCCCCGTCTCTTGGCCCGAGCAAGAGGTCAAGGTCGCCGACCAGGACCTGTCGCCGGGCGTGAAGGTCAGCTACCAGCCGGTGGACGAGATCAGGGTCATGGTGATCCGCATCCCGGTGATCCAGTCCGGCGAGACCCAGAAGGCCCTGGTGACGTTCGAGGTCCGGCGGAACGTGCAGTTGCCCCCCGCCCAGAAGGACCGCGATGCCCTGGTGCTGCCGGACGTGAAGAACCTGGACGGCCCGGTCCGCCGCTACCTCTTGTCCAGCCCGAAGATCGAGGTGAACGCCGCGGGCGTCCGCACGGCGGCCAAGACCGTGGGCGCGAACAGGGAGAAGGCGTGGGAGCGGGTCGAGGCCCTCTACAACTGGGCCCGGGAAAAAGTCCAGTACAAGCAGGGCGGGGCGTGCAAGGGAGCGGCGGCCGCACTGAAGGACGGCGTCGGGGGGCACGAGGACATTACGTCGCTCTTCATTGCGTTGTGCCGGGCCGCCAACATCCCGGCCCGCACCGTCTGGGTCCCCGAGTTCTGCTACGCCGAGTTCTACCTGGTGGACGCCCAGGGGGAAGGGCATTGGATTCCCTGCCAGCCGGCCGGCTCGCGGACCTTCGGCGAGATGCCCGACACGAAGCCGATCCTGGCCAAGGGGGACAACTTCCATCCGCCGTACAAGTCCAACGAGAAAGCGATGCGCTACCTGGCGGAGAACTTGACCGGCCAGCCGCTGCAGAAGGGGGGCCGCCCGAGCGTGAGGTTCGTCAGGCAGTTGGTCAACTAGGGCTCTGTCAACGGTGGTTTGATGGGTGGGTGGCACGCCCTGAAAGGGCGTGGCGAGCCCTCCAACCACGCCCTTTCAGGGCGTGCCACCCATCGCTCGACGATTGACAGACCACTATCCCGAAGCGCAAGCGAGGGACTGCCAACGAGTTGCCCTCGCTTGCGCGTCGGGCTAGTGTCGAGCACACTGCGCCCTTATGCCGTGCCCATGAATAATCCGGGCTAATCCCGGTCGCCGATCCGCGGCAGCGCAGGTTTCGTACCACGCAAACTTTGCGCAGCCCGCGCCGCCGTTTGCAGAATAACCTGGTTTGAGGTGACAAGGCCCCGGACCGGCTTGCCGCGGCACCGCCGTAGGGTATGGTTTTCACACCGAATCTTGGCTGTGTCCGCGTGGAAGGGATGGAAACCATGCCCATCAGGTTTGCGGCCGTCATGGCCTCGCTGCTCTTGATCGTCAGCTCGATCGGGGTCAATGTGGCCAGGTATCCCGCGGTGTGGGATATGGTCGCCGACGCAAGGGGTCTGGGGACAGGGGACGGGGGACAGGGATTGGAGGGCACGAAAGCCCCCGCACTGCGTGCGGAGGTTGTATTGCCACACACCGTCCCGGAAAGCCGAGCCGCCGAGGCAGGCACGCTGGGCGCCGCCCAGGAGCCCCCGCAACCCCTGGTGGCGGCCGGCGATGGGCCGCCCCCGGCTTACACCTACACCCCGCCGGCCACAGTGCCTCCGCCTTGCGAGCGGGCCGCAATGGCGGGCAATCCGCTTCGGGAGCCGGCGACAATGGAAAGACCCATCCCCCCGGTCAATCCGTTGGATTCGCCCAGCCCGGTCCCGGCCGATCGGCCCTTGGTGCCGGTGATGCTGTCCGGGGTGGACAACGGGCAACCGACCATGGCGGCGGCCGACACCCGGGTCCGCCGCCTGCCGCCGCTGGGCCAATCACCGCCTTTCTCGGCATCCACTGCCCTTTCTCCCTACGCTTCGATTGCCGCCTACCCGCGAACGGCAACTCCGTAGGACATCTGTGGAATCTGCGTAATCTGTGGATCGTCCGCTATTGCTTTTGGCGGATCTCTCGGAACGCCCGCTCGGTGTTGCGCACCTTGAAGCAGACCTGGCGGAAGACCTCGGGACGGGAGACGCCCGCGAGGCGGAATACCTCCTGCCCGCTGAGCTTGAAGATGACCTCGCCCGCGTGAAGCCAGGCCTGGCCGGGCAGGACGGCGACCTCGACGGCGTCGAAGCCGTCCAACGGCAGCGAGGGCCCCTCGACCGCCGACAGCCCCTTCTTGATAACGATGCGCCGGCTGGTCAGGGCGTAGCGGCGGCAGACCCAAGGCATCAGTTGCCAGCAGAAGACGGCCAGGCTGACGGGGATTGTCGCCAGGGCCAAGAGTTTTCCCAGCGTGAAGAAGCCGTAGCCGAGCCGGATGCCGCAGAGCCCGCCGACCAGCCGACCGGCCCGCGCGGCGGCGATGGTGGGCCAGACGGTCATTACCAGCGGCTCGACGGGTGGGGGCGGAAGTGTCGTTAGTTCGGTTGCTGTCATGAAGGTCAATGCCCGTTGGAGCGGCCGCGCCGCTGCTTGGGTTTCTCGCGGCCGACCACCTCGATCCGGGTAAGGTGCAGCAAGTCGCAAACGACGCCCCGTCTGGGTATTTCCTCGTCGGCCCTCGGCACGGCGACCCAGAGTTCCCGCCGCGAGAGGCCGGCGAACTCCGGGTGGCGGATCTCGTAGGAGGAACCGTCCGACATGTAGACCCGGAATGGCTCGAAAGGCTGCCGACGAAGATATTCGCGGACTTTCTCGGCGGTCATGGCACTTGCCCTCGATTCAGGTTCGATTTGAACTTGCCACTTCGATTGTAGCAGCGTCGGCGCCGCCGGTCTATGTGGTCCGCAGACTCCGGGCACCATCCGAAGGATGGTCGCGGAATCCGGCTACATTAAGGAATGCGGCAAAAAGCCGGCCCGGCCGGAGTTGCCTCCGGCCGGGCCTGGGTTTGCAGACAAGGGTTGTGACGGACCTCGCAACTGCGGACCTTGCGGTCCGGGTCGGTTTCAGGACCGTCTCCACAATTCTAGGCCTCGGCGGTCGTGAGACCGCTTTGGCATAAAATCCTTAGAAAGGAGGTGATCCAGCCGCAGGTTCCCCTACGGCTACCTTGTTACGACTTAGTCCCAATCGCGGAGTTCATCTTCGGCGCTTAGCTCCCTTGCGGGTTACCTCGGCGACTTCG
>JBEKCP010000038.1:0-19110 GCA_050014815.1 Thermoguttaceae bacterium
GTGAGTGTGCGAATTCAATGTTTGTTTAGTTATGACCACCGCGACTTTCGGGACATCTGCGTAAGACGGCGGGTTGAATTAGTCTGACGGATGTTGTGCCCCGGGTTTCACATGGCGACCCCCGCTGTGGCACGGCAAAGCGAGAAATTGGAAGATCGTCGAAGCGCTGACCAACAGGCGCACGTCGCCATAGCGCGGTTAGCTGGGCAGTGCACGCGTCGGACTACTTGGGGGCCACGTCGGGCTTGGCGGGCGCGGGCTTGACCGCTTCGGGTTTGGCAAGCGCAGGTTTGGCTGGCACGGGGTTGGCCGGCGGCCCGGCCGCCTCGACGCCGCTATCGACCAACATATAGCCGGCCCAGAAAAATGGATGGTTGGCCCGCGGCGGCTCGTCCACGGTCGTTCGCTTGACGCGGGGCTCGGCCTCGACGTTCAGCCGCGAGCCGGCCACGACCTGGACGGCCCGCTGCCAGGCGTCGGCCGGGGTCGTGTGCGGCAGTTCCTGGACGAACTCGCAGGCCAGGTCGAAACTGGTCTGGCCGCCGGTCCGCCAGCGGCTCAGCAAGACGGTGCGGGCGCCGTCGGCCATCAGGCCGCAGACGGCGAGGAAGATTTCGTTGCCGTTGGCCGCGCGGCCGGGCCGCTTGAGCGCCTCCTCCGCCGCGGTGTGGAAGCCCGGCAGGATGATCTCCTCCGGTCCGCCCCAGGGCCAGGCGATCCAGTCGGCGAGGGTGCCGCCGGGCTTGCCGCGGTCCGCCGGCAGGGGCGACCAGCCGTAGGGCATGTGCTCGGGCGTCACGGCGATATCGTCGAGCACGACCAGGCGGTCCAGCAGTCTCGCGTAGAGCGACGAGGCGGCCGGCAGCGGCGCGTGGATTGCCACGCAGCCGGGAATCGCCTTGGCCAACTGCGAGAAGGCGGCTTGGGCGGCGTTGTCTTCCGCCTTGGGGAAGAGCCGCCCGACCACCACGGCCGTGTTTCCCCGCCGGTGTCCCCAACCCGGCGGCGGCACGGCCAGCGACGCGGTGGGCGCGTAGCGGATGCGGAACCGCGAGATCAACGGGTGCAATTGCCCCTCCACCGGCACCTGGAGCGCCTCGAAGGGCAGGTACCACAGCACGCCGTCGGGCACGATCACCAGCTCGTCGAACTTGGTTGCGAAGTCGGCCCGCGAGCCCTTCAGCAGCGTGTCCAACAGGTCGTGGGCGGCGAGCTTCCACTTGGTATCGGCGAGGTCCTTCAGGGTGAGCTCGTGGTTCTGCTGATAATTGCCCATCTCGCGCAGGAGCGCGGCGGTCTGCCGGCCCAGGAGTTGGTGCGAGACGGCCAGCGGCCAATCGCAGTAGAGGTCGCGGCTGAGCAGGAACCCGTGGGTCGCCTTGCTGGTGGCGAAGAAGATGAGCAGGGCGTGCCCCTTGGGCAGCGCCTTCTGGATCTCCGCGGTAGTCAGCCGCGGAGGAAATGCCAGGTCGGCGGGCTCGCGGCGGACCGACATCTCGCGCAGGAGGATCTGCTGGCGGACCCCGACGACCGCCAATTGTTTCAGGATGCCGGCCTGCTGCCGCAGCGTTTCGGCGTCTTGGGGCGCCAGCGGGATCGCCGAGAGCTTCTTGCGAAGTCCCTCGGCCTGCTGGCGGAGCTGGTCGTACTCGGGGAAGCGGGTGAGGAGCTCTTGCCGCTGGAGGACGGCCAGGCGGCTGAGCATTTCCTTGGGGCCTTGGAGCACCCAGCGGAGCGACTCGATCCGCCCGCCCAGCGGCAGCGTGGTCAGGAAGCGGTGCCGCCGCGCGGAGTCGGCGATCTGGATGGCCGCTTCGTGGTTCTTGCGGGCCATGGCGGCGTCGAACCAGTGCTCGTAGCACAGCGGGTGCGGATCGACCAGGACGGCCAGCGATTCCATGGGCTCGGCGAGCCAATCGGCCGGCAGGGGGTCGCGGAGGACGAGGTTATAGAGGTCGATGGCGTCGCGGTTTCCGCCGGCCCCGCCCGAGCCGGCCATGTAGAAGTTGTCGACCAGCGACAGGTGGAAGAGCCAGAAGGAGCTTTGCCGCATGAAGGTCATGGCCAGGGCCAGGGCCGCCTCGCCTTCGTCAACCTTCTTCTGCTGGAAGAGCGTCATCGCGGCCAGGAAGTTGCGCCGGGCGCCGATCCGGCCGGTGCCCATCGTGCGCCGGCCGATGGTCAGGCGGGATTCGTCGATGAGGGCGGCGGCCGCCGCCGTCTGTCCCAACACCGCGCAGTTCTCGGCGGACGAGAGCATCAGCGAGACCTGCAACTGGCGGAACCGGGTGGGGCGGGCCCATTGCAGGGCCGGGGCCAACGCAGCGAACATCCCCTGCCGGTTGGTCATGAGGTGGACCGTCGCCGCGTAGCGAAAGGCCTCCTCCAGCACGCCCGGGTCGGAAAAGTAATACGCCCCGTAGGATGCCTCCTCGAAGTGCTGCGAGGCGACGAGGAAGTCGCCGCGGGCAACGGCCAGGCGGCCCAGCTCCAGGTGCGCAATGCTGCTCAACGGGTGCATGAACTCGCCGGCGGCGATCGTGGCCCGAGAAAGCGTCGCCACGGCCTGGGTGTCGCGGCCGGCCGCCGCCAGCGCCAACCCCAACTCCAGGTTGATCCAGGCCTCCGACCAGTTGTTGGGGGGACCGGGCCGGCGGGAGAGCGTGAGGATGAGGTTCTCGAACAGCGGGTCGTGCGGGCTCATGGGTCCCAGCAGTTGCGCCCGCCGACGGATGGCCAGGGCCGTCGTGCGGACGATCTCGGCCGGCTCGACCGGATAGAGCACCGGTTTCTGGAGCACGCCGCCCTTCTGGAGCGTCGTGGTCGGGTCGAGCTGCCCCAGCCCGATGAGCATGGTCGCGGGGAATTGGCCGAGGCGGGCCTGGGGCGGCCGCGCGACCCACGGCGGCGGACGGTGGACCGCGGCGTCCGGCATGATGGTGGCCGGAAACTGCACGGCGATCATCCAGTTGGCGTTGGCCAGGTAGAGCTCGATCGCCGCAGTGTAGTGTCCCAGCGCCTTCTGGAAGGATCCCATGTGGTAGTAGCACTCGCCGCACATCGTCTCGTAGCAGATCGAGTCGATCCAACGGGTCGTGCCGGCCTTGATCGCCGTGCGCCCCTCGGTCATGAAGCGATCCAGGGCGAGCCTGTATTCGCCCTGGTCGAAATCGGAAAAGGCCCTGTGATATGCCTGACTGGGGGCAGTCCGCTCGGTGAGCTGCGCCCGGGCCGACCCCACCAGTCCGACGACGGCCAACAGACCGCCCACCCAGGATCGCCAGTGCAACATGAGAGTCTCCTGCTCTGTCAGTCGTGGAGTGATGGGTGCCACGGTTGGCTTGTCCAACCGTGTCTTCCGCACTGCTGGGCAAGCCAGCAGTGGCACCCAATCCGTCAAACCACGCTTAACAGAGCACTCTGCCCCAAGCCCGCCTCCTCGATCTTACCCCGTTGCGGGCGGCATTTCCAGGACCCGCCTGTGGGGCGGACCTTCGATCGTGTTAAAGTTTACCGGATAGTTAGACGATAACTTTCGTGCCGATTGTATCGACTCGGTGAGACACGGGAAAAAGAGGCCATCCCTGTTACCGCGCAAGATAGACAAGTTGCGAAGATTAGACAATTCACGGAGGTGCCCTATGATGGGCTCCAGTAAGCAGTTACGCCCCTGGCGGGGCTTTTGGGGGGGCCTGGCGGTGCTCGCGGCGGTCGGTCTGGCGGGTTGCCAGGTCGATGTCGGCGGTCAAACCCTGCCGAGCCCCTATTACCTGCAGGATGACGTACAGTACTTTCCGCCGGGATCCGAATTCAAGTTAACCAAGGAAGCGGCCGCACAGCAGGCGTACTCTCAGGAGCAGGCCCTGCGGCGATGATGTGCATGATGGGATAGATTTACTGCCGAGCGTCATCCTCAGCAAGGGCTTGGGCCCCACGGCTCACCCTCGCTGATCCTGAGGCGGATGACGTTGGGGGGGACGGCACCCTGCGTTGCTGACGTCTGAGATCCAGAGTGGCCGCCACGGCCCCGGGCGTCAGCACCGCAGGGATTTTTTCTTGTGGAAATCCACGTCGGTGTCGTTCGAGTTCGTCTAAATAGACTTGCGTGATTCTGGTGAGGAAAGCCCCCGGACTGCGTCCGGGGGTTGCGGCGTGACACCGGGCGTGGCGCCCTGCCCGCCGAGCACGACCACCGATTCTCGGCGGGCAAGCCCGCCCGCTAAACAGCAGAACCCGAGCCCCAATGACCGAACTCTCGGCACTCGCTCAGCACTGGATCGCCGTGGTGTTGATTTGGGTCGGGTTCGGCAGCCTGGCAGGGCTCGTGGCCCGCGTTATCCTGCCGCTGCGAGAGCCGTCCGGGCCGCTGCCCACGTTGACGCTGGGGATCACCGGCAGCGCGGTCGGGCTGGGCATTCTCTCTTGGGTCCAAGGCGGCGGTCCCCACAACCCGATCGGTCCCTTGGGTTTTGTCGCAGCCACGGGCGGCGCCTTCCTCCTGCTCGTGCTTTACTGGGCGCTCGGGGCCGTGGTCCACCGCGGCCAGAAGGATCCACGGCACCCGCCGGAAACGAGCGTTCCTAATCCCGCTCCTTCCGCCGAGACGGTCCCGACCTGTGGAGGGCGACCTGTTGTCTCGCTCACTGAATCTCCATCACGTCACCGGCCGGGATAACTCGGTCCGTATCGCTCGCAACGTCCCGGAGGACGATTTGCACCTCGCCGGGCAGACCGCCTTGAATGCCGTGCGGGACAGCGTGGAAGGAGGAGCCGTTGCGCAAACTGACCACAGAGGGCTGGACCGCTCCGGCACGTCTCATTAGAGCAAGTACCGTTTGCACCACCTCGTTAGGCGTCATTGCTCCTGAACGCGGGTAGATGTAAGCCTCTTCGATCGGAAGATTGCCCAGGCGTTTTCCCTGGTATCTGATCGGGATCCTCGTGGAAACACGGTCGCGCACGGCGATCGCGTCCCGGGCGATCGGGTTCTGGGCGTGGACAAGCTTAATCTCGGAGAGGGAGAGCGATGCGCCAGGGAGCCGGCGCAGGCAGGCGTACACGGTGCTGTACGCGCTCCCGAGCTTCTCCACCTCGATAGAAGTGGAACCGAGATAGAGGAACCACAGTCCCTCCTCGCTGGTCTTGGCCCAGAACGCCACCGCAACGTCGAATCCGTCGTGGACGAGCCACGCGATCAGCCCACGTCCGTCGTCGATCCGGTTATCTACCAATAATTCCGTATCCATCTGAGCACCCCTTCAGGATCATTAGTAATAGCCTCGTAAAGGGATCGCGCCTCAAGTTCCGTCTTCGACTCATAGCGATCTGAGACCTTCCACTGGGTGACCGTTCCCCAGTGAGCGGCAAATGTGCCGCCGGGCGGCCCACCGGCCGCGGCGGCCGCGGCGCTTGCCGCGAGTTGGGCATCCAACTCATCTTTCAGTCCCGCAAGCCTGACCAGTTGACCGAAGTCGTGTGTCCGGCAGTCCTCCGACTTCCATTTCTCTTCAAAGACCCACGCCGTGTGGACCATGCGGGCGAGCAGGCACGATTTCAGCGCGCACTCGACTGCGTACCCGGCCACATAATACGCACCGTTCCAACGATGGCCCGCAATGAGTGCTGCCGCGTCCAAAATTCTCTCTTCCGCCATCTCGCGCAACTGTGCTTGATTCATGCCCCATCCTCGCCGCCGACCGCCGCCACACCCCTCACATCATCGATTATAAGACCCGGCCGCAAGGCCGGGAAGGGCCGCTGCCCCTCAGGTGGGATACGGGTGGGCGGAACGATTTCGCCCCCTGGCGACCCGACAGGCAAGGGCGGGGCCCTGCCGGCGCGGTCGGCGGGCTCCTGCACTGGCTTACACGCCCTGCACGCAGGCGATGTCGTGCCGGCCGTAGAGCTTCCGGCGGATCCAGCGGTTCAGCCGCAACAATTGGGCCCGGAACACCATTGGCGGGAAGTAGGTGAGGCGGTAGCTCGTGGCGATTGAGGTCTGCCACTGGCGTTTGGTGTCGTGGTAGCCGACGCCCAGGTCGTAGGAATGATCGCCTCGCTCGAAGCAGATCTGGAGCGTCAGGTATTGCAGGACCAGCCCGGCCCGAAAGCGAGCGAACTCCGGATCGAAGCCCTTTCGCAGCCCGTAGAGACGGCCGTCGCGGCAGTAATGGTAGATGAAAGCGATGGGGCGTCCGGCCAGCAGGAGCAGGTTCATATCGACGGCGCCCGCGCGGGCGGCCGCGGTGTGGACGTCGCGGAGAAAATCGCGGACCTGCGGGTGCGAGAGGGTTGTGCCGTCGCTGGCGTCGCCCTGCCAGCTCCGCTGGGCCAGGTCGACGCATGCGTCGTAAAGGTCCCAGCGGGGATCGCCTTCGCCTTGGGCGGCGGGCGGCGGGCGGTGACACACGAGAGTCACCTCTCCCTCCTCGGCAAGCCGCCGCTGGCATCGCTCGATGTTGTGGCGGAACTTCTTGTCGCGCGTGGACCAATAGTCCCGCCAGGCGCCGGCGATCTCGACCCGGGCGGCCCGGTCCCACGCCTGCACGGCCGGGCGCAGGCCGGCCTGTTGCATCGCCTGCTCGGTCTGCCCTCGGTCGCAGCCGTCGCGATCGACCCAGCGGAGGTCGAGCACGTCCCAGTCGCGGCGGGTCTCGCGAACGTGTGCGAGCCCGGCCTGGAGCGTCGCCGCCGGGTTCGGGCCGATGGGGCCATAGAAGGTCCCCCAGTCGTGAAGCGGATAGGTCAGGGCGCGGATTTCGCCGACCCGGCTCGTCTCGGTCCGCACCGCGAGCGGGAGGACGCCCAGCGGCTGGTCGTCGCTCTGGACCAAGAGCACGCGGAGCCGCTGGGCAGCCCCGTAATGACGCCAGTAGCACTCCAGCCATTCGCAGGACTGGAAGAACGTGGCGCCGGGCGTCTCGCCGAGCAGGCGGTTCCACAGCGGCCGCAAGTCGGCCAGCCGGCCGGGGTCGTTGATTTCCTGGACGTGGATCATGGCTATCTCAATAAAGGATAGCACATGATCACCACTGCCACTCGTCCTTATCCCATCGAGTGGGGACGGTCTCGTCCAGCAGGCGATCGTCGCCAGAAGCAGCCATGTCGCGAAACCGCTCTTCCCAGCCTTGCCGTGGCCGGCGAGCGGGGCGAATCACGATCCGATTGGACTCCTTGGCCATCTCGACTGCTCCATAACAGCAACCAATTATACCGCGTTCCTAGTCAAGCGCGGTGGAAGAAGGTGACGAAAAAAGGGGGCCGGCCGCCCTTCCCCCCCGGCCTCGCTCATGGTCCAATGGGGTCTGGAGCATCTACTATGAATGACGCGGACTCGCTGATCCGACAGCTTCGCGAGAACATCGGCCGCGTGGTGCTGGGCCAGGACGACGTGGTGCGGCGGACGCTGGTGGCCCTCCTGGCCGGCGAGCACCTCCTGCTGGAGGACGTGCCGGGAGTCGGCAAGACGCTGGTCGGCAAGGCGGTGGCCCGCAGTCTCGCGGGCGAGTTCCGCCGCATCCAGTTCACGCCCGATCTCCTGCCGGGCGACATCACGGGCAGCAATCTCTACAATGCCCGGACGGGGGAGTTCGTCTTCAGCGGCGGGCCGATCTTCGCCAACATCGTGCTGGCCGACGAGATCAACCGGGCCACGCCGCGGACGCAAAGCGCGCTGTTGGAGGCGATGAGCGAGCGGCAGGTCTCGGTCGACGGCCAGACCCGCCCGCTGCCCCGCCCCTTCATGGTCATCGCCACGCAGAACCCGGTCGAGTTCGAGGGCACCTACCCGCTGCCGGAGAGCCAGTTGGACCGGTTCCTGATGAGGATTCCCATGGGCTATCCGGCGCGGGAAGTCGAGATGCAGGTGCTGATGAGCCATCGCGACGGAGAGCCGGTCGACGCGCTCGGCCCGGTGCTCGACGGCCCGCAGGTGGTCGCCTTGCAGGAGGCGGTCCGCCGGGTGGAGGTCGAGCCGTCGATCCACGGCTACCTGCTGGACATCGTTGCGGCGACGCGAAGCTGCGAGGAACTGCACGTCGGGGCGAGCACCCGGGCCGCGCTGGCGTTATACCGTGCGGCCCAGGCGGCGGCGCTGGTGGCCGGCCGCGACTACGTCGTGCCTGACGACCTGAAGGGCCTCGCCGTGGCGGTGCTGGCCCACCGGGTCATCCCCAAGGGTTACTTGCACGGGGCCGAGCGGGAGGCGGTCGAGGCGCTGGTCGAGCGGCTGGTCGAGGACGTACCGGTGCCGGCGTGAGCATTGGGCCGGTCAGCCCGCCGGGGTCTGCTGGCCCTGGAACTGGCTGGGGTTCTCGATCGGGCAGCCCCTCACCTCCTCGACGATCAGTTGGGCGATGGCCATCCCGGGCCGCAGCATGAAGGACGCCGGCCCGAGGTTGATCATTTCCAGCGTGAGCGTCCCCGAAAAGCCCGGATGGACCGTCGGCGCGGTGAAATGGATGAGAATGCCAAACCGCGCACAACTGCTCTTGCCCTCAATCCGCGCGGCAAGACAAGTGGGGCGGCCTTGAAGAATCGGCAGTTCGATGTGCTCCAGTGTCTTCGCCAGGACGAAACAGTTTGGCTCCAGACAAAAGGGCTGCCATTCCGTGATCGTGATGGTGTCGGAGTGCTGCCGGATCGTGTCGGCGATGCTGCCCGGCTTGGTCAGGTCGTAGGTGACTTGCCCCTTCCCGGGAACGGTGATGTCATTACCCAGCGACAGATCGACCGAGTGGGTGTCATACGGAGAAGGAGCCTGCCCGACCGTAGGCAGACGCGGCGCGGGCTGCGGTCGAATGATCAGCCGGCCTTCGTCGAGGGCGCGAAACACTTCGACATTGGAGAGAATCATGGTCGGGCTCAGACGGCCTCGCGGTGGGGGCGGGTCTCGACCATGGAATCGCGCACGGTGATCGTTCGCCCGTTCCCGAATGTTTCGCCCGGCAGACGCACAAGCATCAAGGGGCCCTCACGAGCGAGCACTTCCACGCGAAGCCAGCCATCCACTGCTTCTTTGCCACTCGCCGACAGGTCGGCCTCGACGAAGTCTTCAGAGACGAACAGCGAGAACTCGGCGCCGTCAGCGGCCTTGCCACGAACCGCGACCTCCCCCGTGAACATTCCACGGCTTACTCGGCACTGAAGGAAGGTTGCCATGACATTCTCCATTGGCTTGTGGGGGGGACGGCCAAGGGCCAGTCCGCATGACTAATTCTATCCTAGCAGAGCCGGCAGCCCTGTCAATAAGCTGCGCGACATGTTACCGCACGACCCTCAAGGGAGCAACCCCGACTGACAGCGATGCTGTCGCGTGGGGGCAGGATCTGTACAATAGAGGCTGAGGTCTCCCCCCATGCGACCCCGCCGTCAAACCCGGTTCACCCGCGAAGGCTGGTACTACCTGCTGGTCTTTGCGATGGTCTTCGGCGCGGCGCTCGTGCGGGAGGTCAACCTGCTGATGGTGCTGGCCGGGATGCTGGCCGGGCCGCTCCTGATCAGCCGGTTCGTGGCGTTCCAGATGCTCCGGGGACTGGTCGTGCGGCGGAGGCTGCCGCAGGGCGTCTGCGCGGGCGACTTGCTGCTGGCCAATGTGACAGTCGGCAACCCGCGGCCGCGGCTGGGAAGCTGGGCCGTCCTGGTCGAGGACAAGATCGTCCGCCAGAAGGGCGCGGCCGCAACGGCCGGGGCGCCGGAGTCGGCCCAGCCGAGCGTCTTCTTCCCTTACGTCGCCGCCGGACGGGCGGGAAGGGGGACCTACAGGGGCCGCCTGGCCCGGCGGGGCCGCTACCGCGTCGGGCCGCTGCGGATCTCGACGCGGTTTCCCTTCGGGCTGCTCCGCAACCGGATCACCCTGGGAGGCATGACCACGCTGACCGTCCTGCCTCGCCTGGGCCGGCTGACCAAGCGATGGATGACCCGGCACCACGAGTCGTTTACCGGCACCCGCCGCCGGGAGCGCCGGCCCGGCTGCGAGGGCGATTTCTACGGACTCCGCCCCTGGCAGCGAGGCGACAGCCGCCGCTGGATCCACTGGCGGACGACGGCCCGGACCGGCGGATTGATGGTGCGGCAATTCGAGCAGCCGCGGAACCCCGACCTCGCCGTCCTGGTGGACCTCTGGCAGCCGGACGCTGCCGGCAGCGCCAAAGGGGACAGTCCCATTTTCGCGACCACGCCCGACCATGCTTCGCATGCTGCCCGGGTACCCGCGAAAACTGGGACAGTCCCCGTTGAGCTGGCGGTCCGCTTCGCCGCCACCGTGGTCGCCGATTTGTGCCGCAGGGGGGGCAGCAACGTCTACCTGGGCCTGGCGGACCCCGAGTCCCGCCTGACCGGCGGCCCCGCCTCCGCCCCGCTCTTGCAGGAGTTAATGGAACGGCTTGCCTTGGTCGAGGGCCAGCCGGGCGACCCGCTGCCGCAGCTCCTCCAGCAGGCATTGCGGCAGACGGAGCCGGGCACGGAGATCGTGCTCGTGGCCACGCGGCCCATCGACGTGGCCGACCCCAATCGGTTCGGACGCCTGGCCGCGGACCTCGCCCGCCGGTCCGCCCTGCGGCAGATCCGCACGGTCGATGCGTCGAGCCCCGAACTGGCACTGCACTTCCGGACGGAGCGAGGCGAACCATGACCCGCACGGCCGCGACAGACCTTGAAAAACTGCTCTCCGTGACGATGGCCACGATGGCCTCGTTGGGCGCTTTGATGTCCGCCATGGGCCAGCGGAGCCCGTGGACGGTGCTGCTCTTGTGGACCGCGGCGATCGTCTCCGTGGTTGTCACCGACCTGGGCGGCTGGTTCCACATTGGCCGCCGCACGGCGGTGGTGGCGCCCGTGGTCATCGTCGCTTTCTTCCTGCCGTCTTGCCTTCGCCTGAGCGGCGAAGCCCTCCTCTTCGTCCTGGCCGAGCCGCTGGTCTACCTGCAAATCGTCCTGCTATTCCAGAAGAAGGACGGGCGGATCTACCGCTGCGTGGCGGCGATGAGCCTGCTGCAGGTGACGGTGGCCACCTTGCTCGGCCAGGGGGTCGGTTTCGGCGTGTTGCTGGTGATCTACATGATGTTGGGGCTGGTGGGCATGACGCTCCTGGTGCTCTATAGGGGCGGCGGCGTGCCGGCGCGGGAAAAGGGGGACAGGCCCCATTTGCCGGAACGGCCCGCGACCAGCCTTCGGCCGGTGCCCGGCTTCGCACAAATGGGGACTGTCCCGCTTTTCCCGCCCCGCGACGGGATGCCGGATTTCACCAGCCATCCGTCGCAGGACGCGGGGGCCGGGGTCGTGCGCGAACTGTTCGCGCGGCTGGGCGTAATGGGCGCCGGCACGCTGGGCCTGGCGATGGTCATCTTCTTGACCGTCCCCCGGCTCGGCCAGCCGGCCTGGCGCGGCGCGCTGCCGTCGCCCCGCAGGCTGGTGGGCTTCTCCGACCAAATCACCCTGGGCGAGATGGGCGAGATCCTCGAAAGCCGCGACGAAGTGATGCGGGTTCGGCTGCTGGAGAAGAAGAGCCAACGCCCCTACCCCGTCTACAGCGACCTCTATTTCCGCGGCGCCGTCGCGACGCGCTATCAGCGAGGCCATTGGTTCCGGGACCCGGCCTTTGCCGGCTGGGAGTCGGCCCCAACAGCCGCCAGCCCGCGCCAAATCGTCCGCCAGAGGATCACCGTCGAGCCGCTGGATCGGGATGAACTGTTCTCGATATGGCCGATCGTCTTGCCCGTCCGGGACGAGAACGTGGTCTTTCATCCCGGGACCGAGCAACTCGTGCGGAGCCAGGCGGCCGCGCGGGATCTCCGCGGCAAGCGGTTCTCGTTCGAGCTGGAGACGGCGGGCCTGGTCGACGGGGTCCAAGTGCCGTTGGTGCCGTGCCAGCGGCCGGTCAACACCGATCAGCTCGTCGAGATGCCCGAGTTGCCCCGGCTGACGGCCCTGGCGGACCGGTGGCTCTCTGAGCGGCCAACGGCGGCCCGCAGCCAGTCGGCCGCCGCTCGTTGGCTCCAGAAGAAGTTCAACTCCAGCGACCGCTTCCAGTACAGCCTCCAGGGGCAAGAGCGGGACACGTTAATCGACCCTATCGAGGACTTCGTCTCGAACCATCCGCGGGGACACTGCGAGTACTTCGCCACGGCGCTGGCACTGATGCTGCGGAGCCAGGGGATACCGTCGCGGGTGGTGCTGGGGTTCCGCTGCGACGAGTGGAACGACGTGGGCAAGTTTTACCAGGTCCGCCAGTTGCACGCCCATGCCTGGGTGGAGGCTTACCTGCCGCCGCGCGAGCTGCCGCCGGAGCTGTTGGCGGGGGAAGACCGTCCGCGATGGATATTGGGCGGTTGGCTGCGGCTGGACCCCACGCCCGCCGCGGACATCGGTACGGCGGCGGCCGACCGCTCGGCCTGGGGCCAATGGAAGGGGCGGCTCCATTGGCTTCAGTCGTTCTGGGACGATTATGTCGTCGAGATGGACCGGCAGCGGCAGCGGGAGGCGATCTTCGGGCCGCTGCGACGGGCCATCCGCCGGCTGGCCGATCCCCAGTGGTGGCGGGAGACGGCCGGGCGGATTGCCGACGGGCTCCGGATGGCGGCATGGCGGAGCCTCGGCGGCTGGCTCCTGGCGGTGGCGTTGCCGCTGGCGGCATGCCTCTTTCTGCTGGCGTTTGCCGCGCGGAGGCTGGTGCGGCTGGCCCGCCGCGCATGGCGGCGGCTGGCCGCCCGTGGTGTGCTTCCAGCCCGCCGAGCGAGAAGCCGGGTCGAGTTCTACCGGCGATTGGAGAACCTCTTGGCCCGGCAAGGCCTCGTCCGCCCGGCCGGTCAGACCCCGCGGGAGTTCGCCCTGTCCGCCGGCGTGCGGCTTTCCCGGCGGGCCGGCCCCGGCGAGTGGGCTGTCTGGCCGCTGACCGTGGTCGATGCCTTTTATCAAGTCCGTTTCGGCGGACGCCCTCTGGACAAGGCCCAGACCCAGGCGGTAGAACATGCGCTGGCGAAGTTGGGCGGCGCAAGCGGGGGCTGAGTATCGAGTACCCAGTACCCAGTACCGAGTACCGAGTACCGAGTACCGAGTACCGAGTACTGAGTACCGAGTACTGAGTACCGAATACCGAGTACTGAAAACTGAAAACTGAAAACTGAAAACTAATGAAGATTGGTCTAGTCGGATATCAGGGGTCGGGCAAGAGCACGGTCTTCGAGTGGCTGACCGGCGTAAAGCCCGAGGCCGCCCTGGCCCATACCGCGCAAAGCGCCATGGCGGCCGTCCCGGAGCCCCGGGTCGAGGGGCTGGTGAAGATATACAAACCCAAGAAGATCACGGTGGCGTCGCTGGAGCTGGTCGATACGCCGGGGCTGAGCCGCACCCACGAGGGCAACGCCGCTCGGCTGGCCCTCTTGCGCGAGGCCGGCTGCCTCATCTTCGTCGTGGCCGCCTTCGGCCGCACCGATCCGCTGGCCGACCTCCGCGGCTTCGATGAAGACCTCATCCTGGCCGACATGGAGATCGTCACCAGCCGGATGAAGCGGGTCGAGGACTCGCTCCGCAAGCCGCTGCCCAAGCTGGAGCATGAGGGCCTCCAGCACGAGCAGGCGACGCTCCAGGCGGTGCTGGCGGGCCTGGAGTCGGGCAATCCGCTCCGCGAGGCCGACATGAGCGACGAACAACGCAAAGTCACCCGCTCCTTCCGACTGCTGGGCGAAAAACCCCGCGTCATCGTCTTCAATACGGCCGACGACGATCCCCACCCCGACCGCCTGACCGCCCTGGCCACGCCCGAGACGCCCGTCATCACCGTCCCCGCCGACCTGGAGTTGGAGCTGGCCAAGATGAGCCCGGAGGACCGCGCGGAGTTCGAGCGGGAGATGGGCGTCGGCGGCACCGACCGCGACGCGATCCTCCGCACCCTGCTGCGGGCGTCTGGCCAGCGGCTCTTCCTCACGGCCGGCGAGAAGGAGGTGCGGACCTGGCTCCTGCCGCAGGGCGGGACGGCCCTGGAGGCCGCCGCCTCGATCCACACCGACCTTGCCCGCGGCTTCATCCGCGCCGAAATAATGAACTACCAGGACCTGGTCCGGCTGGGCAGCGAGCGGGAGCTGAAGGCCCATCACCTGATGCGCCAGGAGCCGAAGGACTACGTCGTCCAGGACGACGACGTGCTGTTCATCCGCTTCAGCGTGTGAGCTCGTCTCAATACCGCCGCATCTTCTTGAGGACCGTCACGTAGAGGTCGTACTTCTTGTCGATCGAGGTCGGCGGCAGCTTCATTTCGAACTCGACGTTGGCCACGTCGATCCGCTTCTCCTGGAACATCTCCGCGTGCGGGATCTCCCGCTCCTTCTGCTCGTTGCGCTCGCCCAGGATTTCCTTCAACACGACCTTCTCGATGATCCACTCGCCGTCGAGGTGCTCCTTGATCGTCAGGGGGACGGAGACCGGATCGCCCTTCGCGGTCTTGAAGTTCTGGAGGCGGTAGCGGGTCCGCGTGCGGAGGTTGCGGAACTGCGGCTTCGTGACCCCCTCCTTGCCGTCGAGCGTGAATCGCGGGGCGGTGATCTCGTCAAACGCCTTCCGGGGACCGCCCTCCGGGTCCATCACGAACCGCTCCACTTTCACGTCCTGGGCCACGCCGACGTAGAGGTCCAGCGGAGCGAACAGCGGCGTGTATTGCGCCCAGTCCTCGCCGAGGAATGCCTGGCTGCGGACGGCGTCGCCGTCGCTCTTCGGCTCTTTGATGAACAGCCGCACCTTGCCGTACGGCAGGGGGAAGCCGCCCATCTGGTTGGGCTTGTCGTTGGTCAGGCGGTAGTACATCCGCGTCCGCTCCTGGTCCACGGCGGCGTCGAAGACGTACCGCTTGGCGATGGGCACCTCGGCGAACTTGGCGGCGAGCATCTTCTTCCGCTCGCCGTCGTTGAAGTAGCGGACCGTGGTCTTGCCCACCCCCGGCTGAACGGTACACTCGCCGAAGCTCTCGCCGGACGTGTTGGTCACGGTCATGTAGACCTGCATCAAGAGCTTGGCCTCGTCGTTTTCGACGACTCCCTGGTAGCTGGGCTCGGCCGCCATGTTGGCGATGAGGTAGGAGATGCGGACCGCGGCGGGCCCCGCCCGCTCGGCGCTGACGGTCCAGTACAGGGCGTTCTCGTTGGGCGGATAGTTCGTGTTCAGGACGTTCACCTCCCCCTCCGCCCGGATCACCCGGAACACGATCGAATCCTTGTCGATGCCGATGTTGGCCCAGGAGAAATCGACCTGGTTGCGTCCGGCCTGGAGGTTGACGGTCCGCTCCTCCTCGACCAGCGTGTAGCGGCCGTTCTGGATGTCCACCCGCACGCTTTCCCGCTCGGGCAGGGTGGTCAACTTGATGCGGGCCTGGGCGGCCGTCGCCAGGGACAAGGCCAGGCCGCCGGCCAAGAGCACGCGAATCGTCGTCTTCATCGGGTTATCCTTTCGCTGGTAATGTTTCTCCCCTCTCCCGCCGGGAGAGGGGCCGGGGGTGAGGGCATAGGGAAGGCAAGACGTTTTCTCGGCCTCCCCTCACCCTACCCTCTCCCGGAGGGAGAGGATACACGGCCTACAACGGCTCCCGTTTCTTTTCGGTGTTCAACTCCGGGCCGACCTTGCGCCGCTTGTACGTAACGCTGTACTGGACAAGTTGCTTCTTGCCCGGCGGGAGGTCGAGGAAGTATTTCACGTGGTTCTGGTCGACCCGCTCGACGCGGCCGGGGACCGTGTGCAGGTCCACGTAGGCCCCCGGCTCGCTGCCGTCCCAGCCTTGCGGCTTGCCGTCCGCGGCGCCCTCTGGGCCCCAGAGATAGACGTTGGCGTCGAACCGCCGCTCCAGTTCCGTCTTTGCGACCACCGGTTTGCCCGAGACGATCTCCTCCTCGTAGAAGAACGTCTCGTCGTAGTCCACCAGGTCGTAGTAGAGCACGAAGAGGTTGTCGAGCCTCCGCTTGTACTGCCGCACGACCACGCCCGTGGTCTGCTGGTCCTTCAAGCGGCGGTGGATGGTGATGTCCTGGTCCGGCCCGACGTTCACTTCGAGGCGGTCGCCGATGGGGACGTACTTGGTTTCGGTGCCGCCGACGTAGGCGAGGTCCTTGGTCTTGTACTCCGAGAAGAGCCGCACGGTGCCGTTGGGCAGGGGCGACAGGCCGAGGTTCTCCATGGCCGGGAGCTTCTTCTCCTTGCCGTGCTCGTCCAGCAGTTTCAGGTTCTTGAAGCGGTAGAACTTGGTGAAGCCAGCCCTCACCCCCGGCCCCTCTCCCGGAGGGAGAGGGGAGACTTGGTTGCGGTCGGTCAGCTTATAAAAACACTCCAGCGGCACCTCGGCGGCCTTCAGGGCGATCATTCGCTTGGGCTCTTTATCCTTGATGTCCTCGCGGCCTTCGATAGTAAAGAGGAAGTATTCGGAGAGGCCCTCTTTGACCACGGCCTTCGGGGCCTCGGCGGGAACAGGGGCCTCGGTCGCCGGGGCTGCCGCTGCTTCGGCCTTCTCCAGGTGATCCTTAAATGCCTCTCGACGCAGGTGGCCCATCGGGGCGGCTGGGCCGCCCGGCGGCGGCCGCCGGGCCAGGTCGGCGATCTTCTCGACCAGGTTGATCGTGCCCACCACGAGCCGCGTCTGCGCGTTGTCGTAAAGCTCGCCCGAGCTGTTCGTAACCCGCACGTACCCGGTCAGGTTGAGTTTCGTCTCGTCTTCGTTGGCGATGCCCACGTAATCGGCCGACCACGTGATGCCGCTGGTGAAGTACCGGATCTCGACCGGGATCTTGCCGGAGAGCTGGCTCTTGATGTTCCATTGCAGGGCGTCGTTGCGGCCGCTGGGGTAGGTCGTGTCCACCAGGTCCACCTTGTCCTGCTTGTCCAGAATCCTGAACTCGATGCTGGTGGGGTCGATCAGGGTGTTGGCCCAGGTGAACTGGATCTTGTTGATGCCCTCCTTGACGGTCAGGAGCCGGTGTTCCCGGACCATGGTGATGTCTTCGGAGTTGTAGATGGTCAGTTGGGTTCCTTCGCGGGTGGGGAGGGTGACGAGATCGACGGCGGCCTGGGCGACGCCCGCGGCGGCCATGAGGGCCGCCAGCACGGCCGGATGGAAAAATCGGTTCATTATTTCCTCCGCTCTCCGAAGTCAAGCGTCCAACTGAGGACTACAGCGTTGGGTTGTGGAAAACTGTTGTTTAGCGGGCGGGCTTGCCCGCCGAGCGATGTGCGGAAAAAGCCATGCTCCATCTCGGCGGGCAAGCCCGCCCGCTAAACGGACTCGTACGAATCAACAACGGTTCCCGCAGGCCTCCTATCATAGTTGGCGGCCGGACCGGTGGCAAACCGCCGCAAGTGGGCGCTGTCCGCGCCCGTCATTAGGTCAGACGATTGCCGGATGCCGAGAGTTCCCGCCGGGTGCTGCGATATCTGCGCACTGAGAGGTATTCCTACACTCCCCATAAGAGGCACTATCATGCCTGGCGGGCATGGTGAGTTGTGGAATTGGCGTGGACCGGGCAATTTCACCCCCCCCTGTGGCCAGTTTCTTTTCCAGCCCCCGTTGCAAGGCAGCCGGTAGATCGTATATGCTACGTAAGAATTAGCGGCGGCCAATGGGGCCGCCCTTCGGGTACGAGGATCACAAACCCACGAGACCCGGTGTGTTGTTTTGTGCGCTGCCTCCGGCAGCGGTTCAGAAGGAGTTCCTAGAGGTGTCGAAGAAACTGTTTGTGGGTGGACTGAGTTGGGGTACGACAGACGAGGCCCTGCACGGAGCATTCTCGCGGTTCGGCGAAATCGTCGAAGCGAAGGTGATTACGGATCGCGAGACGGGCCGCTCCCGGGGTTTCGGGTTCGTGACGTTTGCCGCCGATGACGGGGCGCAGAACGCCATTAACGAAATGAACGGCGCGGAGCTCGACGGCCGGACCATCAAGGTCAACGAGGCCGAAGACAAGGGCTTCCGCGGCGGCCGCGGTGGCGGTGGCGGTGGCGGCGGCGGTGGCGGCGGCGGCGGGCGTGGCGGCTACAGGGGCGGCTCGCGCGGCGGCGGCGGTGGCGGCGGCCGCGATATGTAGCCCGCCCCGGCTGCTCGACGCAACCGATCGCAAGTGTCCTCTTTCCTCCGCCTGCGGCCCGATCCCGGGCCGTGGGACGGGGGATTGTCTTTCCCTGCGTCCATGATCCTCCTGATCGATAACTACGATTCCTTCACCTACAACCTCGTCCAGCGACTCGGGGAGATCGATCCGTCGTTGGACCTGGAGGTCTACCGTAACGATCAGATCGGCCTGGACGAGATCGAGGCCAAACGGCCGACGCACTTGATCATTTCCCCCGGCCCGTGTACGCCCAACGAGGCGGGCATCTCGGTGTCGTGTGTCAAGCAGTTCGCCGGACGGGTTCCGCTCCTGGGAGTCTGCCTGGGGCACCAGGCCATCGGCCAGGCCTTCGGCGGCACAATCGTCCGCGCCACGCGGCTGATGCACGGCAAGACCGACATGATCCACCACGACGGCCGCGACCTGTTCGAGGGGCTGGCGAACCCCTTCGAGGCCACCCGCTACCATAGCCTGGTCATCCGGCCCGACACGCTCAGCGAAGATTTCGAGGTCTCGGCCTGGAGTCGCACCCCGGAGGGCGAGCTGGAGATCATGGGGATCCGCCACAAGCGGTTCCCGCTCTTCGGCGTCCAGTTCCATCCGGAGAGTTTCCTGACGGCCTGCGGGACGAAGATCCTGGAGCGGTTCCTGGCAGTGCGAGGCGACGGGCTGTGATCGCGGGATGACTGCAAAAAGAAAAACAGACAAGGAGACGGCAGACAAGGAGACAAGGAGAGGGGGAGACAAGGAGAGCGGTGGATATCTCTCGTCTCCTTGTCTCCTTGTCTCCCTGTCTCCCCGTCTGGAGCGGCTGCTGGACGAGTGGGGCGGCCGGGTATTCCGGCAGGCCCTGATGGGGGCGGCCCTGCTCTGGGCGGCCCTGCCGCCGTTGGGTCTCTGGCCGCTGGCCTGGCTTGCGCCGGTGGCGTGGGTGCAGTTGATCCGCCGGCGCGATTGGCCCAAGGCATCGGGGCTTTGTAGGGTGGGTCGAGCGAAGCGAGCCCCACCGACTGGAATTCCGTCGATCTCTGGTGGG
>JBEKCP010000039.1:0-19108 GCA_050014815.1 Thermoguttaceae bacterium
GTCGGCGCCGCCGCCGACCCGCGACACCGCCTCCACCCAGGACGCCGGCGCCTCGGGGAGGCTAACCTCGCTGATGAAGACCGTCGAGTCGAAGCTCAGCGCAGGCCAGGTGGCCGAGGCCCACTTGCTCCTGAGCTCGCTCTACGACGATCCGCAGGTCCCGCCCGAGCAGGCCCGACAGATCACGCGGCTGCTGGATCAGATGGCTGCCTCGGTCGTCTATTCGCGGCAGCACCTGCTGGAGCAGCCCTATCGCGTGCGGCCGGGCGATACGCTGGACCGCATTGCCGAGTCATATAGCGTGCCACCGCAGTTATTGGCGAAGATCAACGGGATTCGCGACCCGCGGAACCTGACGCCGGGCCGGGAGCTGAAGGTCGTTCGCGGCCCCTTCAGCGCCTTGATCGACCTCAACAGGCGCGAGTTGACGCTCATGGTCCAGGGCCGCTATGCCGGCCGGTTCCCCATCGACCTGGGCCACGACGCGGCCGTGGCGCCGGGCACGTACATGGTCCGGGACAAGAAGGACGATCGCGCCACCGGCCGCGACCCCATCGCGGGCTATGCAGGCTCGTTTTGGATCTCCCTGGGTGGTCCAGTCGCCATCAGCGACAGAAACCGCGGGTCCGTGGCGCTGGGCGACCGGGACCTGGAAGACGTCTTCGGCATCTTGTCGGTCGGCTCGCGCGTGGTAATTCAGCGGTGAGCCCCCGGATCGTCCATAGCGCCGCAAGCCTGGTCATCGTGCTGGTGGCCTATTGGACCTACTCGCTTCTGGCCGTGCCGCTGATCGAGCCGCCCGCCGGTCCACGCACGGAACACCCCGAGGGCGACGGTCCTGGGCCGGGTCCGCCCCCCTCGCTGGCAAAGGACCTGGAAAAGCTGTTCCCGCCCGGCTCGTGGGAGCTTCAAGAGCCCAAGGCGCTGGCCAGCGATCAGGCCATCCTGCTCATCGAGAAGTACGACAACCTGGGCGACGGCTGGGTGGATCTGTTCCCGCTGGCCGTGCTCTTCCTGCCGGACGACCCGAACATGGAGCTTTCCGAGCGGATCCAACGGGCCACGGTGTTGGAGGCGCCCGAGGGGGCGCGGGTCCGGTTCGATCGGCCACTGAGCCTCTCACGGCTGCAGATCGGCCAGTTGGTCGAGGGGAGACTTCGCGGCCCGGTGACGATCCGCAACCGCGGCAAACGGCCCGACCATCGAGACGACCTCCTGGTGACCACCAGCAACGTCGAGCTGAGCCAAGAGCGGGTCTGGACGCCCGAGCCGGTCGATTTCCACTGGGGCCCGACCTTCGGACGGGGCCGCCAGATGGAGATCAAACTGCGGCCGCGGGAGGGGACTACAGGGAAGCAACGCTCGGGGCCGAACGTCGGCGGCATCGAGCAGTTCGAGGTCCAGTTCCTCGATCGGCTCCACCTGGAGCAGCCGCCGCCGCTGGCGGGCGAAAGCCCCCGCGCCGAGCGCCCGGGGGAAAGCCCCCGGACTGCTGTCCGGGGGGTCTCGGGAGCGGGCAACCGCCCCGGCATGGCCGGCCCGGGAGGAGCGTCCCCCGCGTGGCCCATCGAAATCACTTGCCGCGGGCCGTTCCGGTTCGACGCGGTCCGGCAAGTGGCGACATTTCAGGACCAAGTCGAGGTATTGCGAATCCGCCCGTCGGGCCCCAACGATCGGGTCGGCGCCGACTTGCTGTCGGTATTGTTTACGCCGAGCGAGAAGGCGGGCGCCCGGCCTGCGGCGGGCGCCCCGGCCGCGACGGCGAAGACCCGCTCGACGGGCTTCGATCTGGAGCCCCGCCGGATCATTGCCCAGGGCCGGCCCGCCACCGTCGCCGCGCCGGCCGACAAGGTGTTCGCCGAGGGCGAACGGATCGAGTATGACCTGAAGACAGGCGCGGTCTCCGTGGAGCATGCCCGGGAGGCCGTGCTCCAGCAGGGCGCCAATGAGATCCGCGCCCGATCGCTCCGCTACGAGCCGGCGGAGCCGGGCCGGCTGGGACAGGCCTGGGCCAAGGGGCCGGGCTGGTTCCGCGGGATGCTGACCAACAGGACCGGCTATGCGGCGGAGCCGGCCGGACACCCGGCCGAGGAGCCGGCCGGACAGCCGGTCGAGGCCCACTGGCTGGACCAGCTCGAGATCCACCCCGAGGGCCAGTACCAGCACGTCTCGCTCACGGGCGGCGCCGGCATCAAGTCGCAGAGTACGGGGAAACTCGACGCCCGCGAGATCCATTTCTGGCTCTCGGAGCTGCCTGCCTCCGACGGACGAGGGCAGAGCCGGCTCCAGCCCGATCGCATGCTGGCCCAGGGGGAGGTGAAGATCGATTCGCCGCAGTTGTCCGGCTCGACCGAGCGGCTGGAGATAACGTTCACTCCGGCGCTGCCGGCCGCTATGCGACCCGGTGCGGTCGCCGGGCCAATGGGCCCCCCTCCGCCGGCGACCCCCGGCATGGCGCCGGCGACGCCGGGCGGCCAGGCCCCCGGCGCCGGGCCCGGTGCGACGCAGCATATAGACGTCCAGGGCCGGCTCATCCAGGCCCGCATGCTCCTGGGCGATCAGCAGCAGCCTCAACAACAGCAGGCCCAACTGACGACCCTCGCGGTTGATGGAAACGTCTGCCTCCGCCAGACCCAAACGTCCCAGCCGGGCGAGCAGCCGCTGTTGGTGACGGGCTCTCGACTCGACGTGACGGATGCCAACCTGCCGTCGGCCCAAGCGATCGTGACCGGCTCGCCGGCCCACTTCGAGGCCCGCGGACTGAACCTCACCGGATCGAACATCCATTTCCATCGCGGCGAGAATCGCGTCTGGATCGACGGCGAGGGATGGATGCTCGTTCCCATGGACCGGGACCTCGAAGGCCGGCCGCTTGCCAATGCCGTGCCGGTCAGGATCGATTGGCGGCGCCTGATGGAGTTCGACGGCAAGGTGGCCCACTTCGAAGACCAGGTCGTCGGCACCGGCCCAACCGAACAGTGGCACACCGATAAGATGTACGTCTCGTTCCAGAAGCGGGTGGTCTTTACCGAGCCCAATCCCCGCGAGCCGCCCCAGATGGAGCAGGTCGCCTGCCTGGGCGGAGTGCTGTTCGAGAACCGGACGTTCCAGGCCGGCCAGCCGGTCTCGTACGACCGCATGAAAGTGCCGGACCTCGTCGTCAACATGATCAGCGGGGATCTGAAGTCGGGCGGGCCGGGCTGGCTGATCGACGTTCGCCGCGGCTCGCCCGGCATTGCGAAGCCGCAAGCGGTAAGACCGACGGCGGCAGACCCCTCGCAACTGACGTGCCTGCACCTGCGGTACCTGGGGTCCATCACGGGCAACATCCGCAGCAAGCAGACGACCTTTCACGACCAGGTCCGCGCCGCCTATGCCCCGGTGCCGGCGCAGGCCTGGCTGGCCACGCTCGAAAGCGACGACCCGGCGGTCCTGGGGCCGAGATCGGTCGTCCTTCACAGCGACCACCTGACCGTAACCGACATGGGTCCCGGCTCCCCGGCCGGAGCGGCCGGCGGCGGTCACTCCGAGATGACGGCGTTCGGCAACGTCGTGGCCGAAGGCTGCGCGCTCGGGCCCAACGGCAAACTCCGGAACTACACGGCTCGCGCGACGCGAATGAGCTACGCCCAGGCCAAGGACATGGCCGTGCTGGAGGGCGACGGAAGGACCGACGCCCAACTCTTCATCCAAGAGGGCGAGGGCACGGTGCCGACGCGGCTGGACGGGCAGAAGATCCTCTATCGGCCCGGCGCGGACGGCGGCAGTATCGACGGTGCCCGGTCGCTGGAGTTGAACCAAGCGCCCGACGGCCGGTGGAATAAAGGGACGAAACTCAATACAATGCCCATGAACGGGAAAAGGTGACAGGCACCTTTTGTGCGATGGTCCCCTCTCCCTCCGGGAGTGGGTTAGGGTGTGGGCGCGCCAGCGAGGATTCCGCTTTTCCAATTTGCGTGCCCAGCGTAGATCACCCTCACCCCGGCCCTCTCCCGGAGGGAGAGGGGGACTACTCGCGGAGCCCTCCCAGCATTTTGCAAAAGTCCACCTAGAACCGGGACATCCATGAAAACCCTCATCACCCAAGAACAGCTCCAGGAGCGCATAACGCAACTGGCGGCGGAGATCCGCCAGCACTACCAGGGACGCCCCCTGACGATCGTCGGCGTGCTGATCGGCAGCATCGTCTTTCTGGCCGACCTGATCCGGAGGCTCGATCTGCCGCTGCGGGTCGGGTTGGTCCAGGCCCGCAACGACCGCGAGGGGAGCACCCGGCCCGGGCCGCTGGTAATCAATCTCGACCTGCTCTCCTCCGGCGTGCAGGGGCGAGACGTGCTCCTGGTCGACGACATCTTCGACACCGGCAACACGCTTTGGGAGCTGGTGCCGCAGATCGACGAGTTGGGTCCCGCGAGCGTCCGCAGCGCGGTGTTGCTGCGCAAGGCGGGGCGGAGCAAGGTCTCGATGAAGCCGGACTTCGTGGCCTTCGACATTCCCGACACCTTCGTGGTCGGCTACGGCCTGGACTACCGCGATCTCTACCGCAATCTCCCCTACGTGGCCTCGCTGGCGCCGTCGGAGATAAGCGAGGAGCCGAGCCGGTGAGGCCGCTGCGGCTGCTGATGGTGGCGCGGCGATTCTGGCCGCTCTCAGGCGCGGCAGAGAAGACGGCGGCCCGCCTGGCCGTCGGATTGGCCGGCCGGCAATGCCGGCCCACGATCCTCACGGCCCGCTGGCACCCCCGCTGGCCCGAGCGCATCTCCTGGCACGAGTTGCCGGTGGTGCGGATCTCTCCGTCGCCGCTAGGCCGGTGGAACACATGGCGGTACGCCCGGGCGGTGGCCCGCTGGCTCCGGCGGCACCAGGATGAGTTCGATCTGGTCTACGTCTGGGGCTTGCAGGACGAGGCCGGTGCCGCGGTGCGGGCCCTGGGCTCGCGGCGGCCGATCGTGCTCCGGGCCGACCGGGCGGGCCGTTACGGCGATTGCTTCCGGCAGATCGACTCCGCCAGCGGACGAAGGAACAAGGGGCTCTGCCCGTGCGCCCGTGCGGTGGTCGCCCCGACGCCCACCCTGCGCCGCGAGCTGGAGGCGGCCGGATATCCCCGCCGGCGGATCCACGACATCCCGCTGGGAGTTCCAGCCCTTTCGCCCCGGAACGCCCAGACCCGGGCGGCCGCCCGGAACCTGCTGGGCGAGGCCAGCGCGGCGCTTCGGGTGGCGCCGTGGGAGCAGTTGGTCGTTTCGACGGTCCGGGTGGCGGCCGGCCGAGGATGGGAGCACCTGGTCGCGGCCTGGCCGGAAGTCGTCCGCCGCCGGCCCGGCGCCCGGCTCTGGCTGGCGGGCGAAGCCCCGGACCGGGCGGCCGCCGAGCGCCAGATTGAATTGCTCGGACTGGGCCGGCAGATCCTCCTGGCCGGCGTTTTCGACGAGTTGGACATGCTCCTGGGCGCCGCCGACCTGGCGGTCGTACCGGCGACGGAGGGCTCTCCGGTGCCCCTACTGGAGGCCATGGCCGCCGGGCTCCCCGCCGTGGCGACCGACGTCGCCGGCCACCGCGACCTGGCGGCCGACGGAAGAGAGGCGCTCTTGGTGCCTCCGGCCGACAGTGCCGCGATGGCGGCCGCCGTCGCGCGGCTCCTGGAAGATTCCGAGTTGGCCGGGCGTCTCGCCTCGGCGGCCCAGGCCCGCGCCGCAAGCGACTTCTCCCTTGCACGAATGGTGGAAGAACACCTGGCGCTGTTCGATAGCCTGACGTGAGGCCCGGGCAGGGTGGCACGCCGTGTTTAGCGGGCGGGCTTGCCCGCCGAGTGAATCGTGGGGCAGCCTCGGCGGGCAAGCCCGCCCGCTAAACGTGTTCAACTCGACAGTTTGGGCGCGTCGGGCTGGTGTCGAACACAGCCGCTCACACCGGCTTGACCGTGCTGACCCAGAGAAACGGCGTGCCGGCCTCGTCCACGCGGATCTCGAACTTCAGCCGGGCCTGGAACAACAGCTTCCCGAGCGCCAGGCTGTAATTCGTCCGCTGCTGCGGAAGCGAGACCGAGGCCTTCGCCGGATCGACGCCGTGCCTGGCCATCGCGTTGTGGTCCAAGAGGATCGGGACCTTGATCTGCCGGCCGATCGCATCCATCACCTGCGACGCCGAGACGTTCTGCACGTTCACGTTGCGGAACTCGAACAAGGCCGGCAGCACTTCGTTCTGCGGTTTGTCGGGCGGCCAGCCGATCGGCCAGACCTCCCGGTCGAGCTGCGCCTTGGCCACGGCGTACGTCACGGCGCCGCCGCCGGCTCGCGGAACCATCGCGAAACCGATCGGCCGCAGGATGCACGCCAGGGCCGTGCCGGAGGAAAGCCCCGACAACTCCTCCTCGATCTTGTCATCGCCGTCGGCCAGCGGTCCTTCGATCCGAAGCGCCAGGCGGAGCCGGGAGGCGATCTTCTGGACGGCCTCGGCCCTCGTGATGCCCCGGGTGGAAAAGCCGAGGGGCCGGGCCAGGTCGTCATGCACCTCGTGGAACTGCTTGGCCGAGAGGCCCAACGGGCCGGGCGGCGGGCGGCGGTCGGGCGGGCCCCGCTCGGCCAGATCCGCAAGCCAGGCGGCCAGCCGCTTCGCCTCGGTCCGGCGGAAGCGGGCCCCGGGAAGGAGCACCTCGTCGCCGCCCGTGAGCACTCCCGTAACCACGTAGACCGGGTTCTCCTCCGTGCCCCGCACCTCGATCCCGGGCGCAGCGGCGTCCTGGGCGGTGCGGAGCCGGACGTTCTCAATGCCCGCGGAGCGGAGCGCCTTGAGCCAGTCTTGCAGCGCCAGGGCAGTGCCCGCCTCCGACGCGCCGACAATCTCCAACTGGACCTTGCCGGCGGCGGCAAACGCGGCCGCGGGGGCGATCAGCCCGGCGAGCACCAACGGGGCAAGAAAGAGAAAACGGTGAAGCGGCATAAGGCCAGTCCTAACAGGATTATAGCATGCGAAGCCGCAAGCGGCCCCTTCCGCCCTCCGCGGAGTTGTGTCACAATAACGGGTCCGTCTCATCAAGTAATCCACGAGAAGGAGGATTCCATGCCGCGACCTGTTACGATGTTCACCGGCCAGTGGGCCGACTTGCCGTTGGAAGAGTTGGCCAAGAAGTCGAGCGGGTTCGGCTACGACGGCCTGGAGCTGGCCTGCTGGGGCGACCACTTCCAGGTCGATCTGGCCCTTTCCGAAACCGACTACTGCGAGCGGAAGCGGGAATTGCTGGAACGCAACGGCCTCCAGGTCTGGGCCATCAGTTGTCACCTGGTCGGGCAGGCGGTGCTGGACGTAATCGACTCCCGGCACCAGTCGATCCTGCCACCCTATGTCTGGGGCGACGGCAACCCGGCGGGGGTCAACGCCCGCGCCGCCGAGGAAATGAAGAACGCCGCCCGCGCCGCCCAGAAACTCGGCGTCGCCGTGGTCAACGGGTTCACGGGGTCGAGCATCTGGCCCTTGCTCTACTCCTTCCCGCCGGTGTCGCCGAAGGCCATCGACGACGGGTTCAAGCTCCTGGCCGAGCGGTGGAATCCGATCCTGGACGTGTTCGGGGAGTGCGGCGTGAAGTTCGCCCTGGAGGTCCACCCGACGGAGATCGCCTTCGACCTTTACACGGCCCAACGGGCCCTGGAGGCCCTGGGCCATCGCGAGGAGTTCGGCTTCAACTTCGATCCCAGCCACCTGATCTGGCAGGGGGTCGATCCGGTCGAGTTCCTGCGGGCATTCCCGGACCGGATCTTCCACACCCACATGAAGGACGCGATCGTAACCTTGAACGGCCGGAGCGGGATCCTGTCGAGCCACTTGAACTTCGGCGACCCGCGCCGCGGGTGGGACTTCCGTTCGCTGGGCCGCGGCGGCGTGAACTTCGAGGAGATCATCCGCACGCTGAACCACATCGGCTACGAGGGCCCGCTGTCGGTCGAGTGGGAAGACAGCGGCATGGACCGGGACCACGGGGCGAAAGAGGCTTGCGAGTTCGTCCGAAAGATCGACTTCGAGCCGAGCCGCCGCGCCTTCGACTCCGCGTTCGACAAGGAAGAGCAGTGATTATCGCTCGCGGTAGGTGATGCGACCCTTGGTGAGGTCGTAAGGCGACAACTCGATGCGGACCTTGTCGCCGGGGACGATGCGGATGAAGTTCTTTCGCATCCGCCCGGCGACGTGGGCAATGACCTTGTGCCCGCTGTCCAACTGCACGCGGAACCGCGTGTTGGCCAGGGCCTCCGTCACCACGCCTTCGACCTCGATCGCTTCTTCTTTCTTCGTCATACACTACCCTACTTTTTTGGCCGCTTCTGCACCTCGTGGCAACGCTTGCACCGCGTCACCAGGCTGTTGATCTTGCCGCCGCACTTGGGGCATCGGCGGGACTTGACTTTCATGACGAACTGGGTTCGCGGACGGGTTCGCATCGCCGTGACTCCTCGGGACTCGCACTCGGAAAGGGGGCCGCCGCAGGTTATGCTCCAGCACAACGCCGGGAGTTTGTTGTGCTGAAGCATAACCTACGCTTGCCGGGCTAAGGCCGGGACAGCCCCAGAACTCGCAGACCCGTCAGTTTAGCGGATTTAATAGACTGCGCCAAGGAGGGGTTTCTCATGTCGCTGCTGATGCCGGAAGGGGCCGACTGAGCCGCTTGCGGCTTCGCATCAAATGAAGGCCCCCCCTTGCTATGGGGGGGCTTTGGGAGTGCAAAAGGGGACAGTCCCATTTTCGTCGGACGAAAATTGGGACAGTCCCCGCGCGTTTCAGAAGGGGGCAGTCCCCGGGCCTAAATCCGGCGGCCTTCGGCAGGCGGCTTCTCGGGCTTCTTCTCCGCCGGTTTCTCGGCCGGGGGCTTGATGGTGGGAAACTCGGGAGGCCGAATCTGCTCGCCCTGCTCAGCGAACTTCTTGAACTCCTTGCCGAGTTCCTCAAGCCGACGGGTGATCTCGTCCAGCCGGCGCTCAACTCGGGGGTCCGGGACCAAGGAGCGAACGTTGGGCGCCACTGCACCCGGTTCCGGCAGGACGGCGGTCCCTCCGAGGGTAAGCAGGCCGCGGGGTAGCATCCGCTGGACCTCGGGGCGAATTTTTTCCGGCAACTTGCCAAGGTCTCCTTCGGTTGCCTCCCATTTCTCCTCGCCGTGGGTGAGGGTGATCTTGGCCGGCGTGGCGTCCTTCCGAACGATCTCGACTTTGTATCCGTCCGGGAGCGTGGCCTCGGTCTTGACGGTTACGTGGACATCCTTGGCGTTGCCGTGCAGCCACGTCGCGCCGGGGGGCAGGATTTGGCCGGGATGGAGGACGTGGAATTGGAAGTTGCCCCCATCCGGCATCGCCTTCTCCATGTTCCCGAAGAGCTTGAGGATGCCGACTTCTTCACCTTCGGGCCCCTCGCCTCCTTCCGACGTGGCAGGGCCTTCTCCCGGGCGCTTCTCGGGTGTCGCGGTAACGGTCTGCGTCTTGCCGCCGCGGACCAGCTCGATCGCCAACTTGCCCTCCTTGCCCTTCTCGATGGCGCCGAGCAGGTCGGCGGTTTCCTTGAGCGGCTTGTCGCCGGCCTTCAACAGCACGTCAAACTGCCGGATGCCGGCCTTGGCCGCCGGGCTGCCCGGCAAGACGTTCTCGACGAGCAATCCCTGTCCCTCGGGCAGGCTCAATTGGGCCCGCAACGAGTCGCTGACCGGGGTGACGACCAGGCCGAGCCAGTAATCACTGCTGGTGCCCAGCAGCGCCCGCAGTTCCCGCAAGACCAGGGGATGGCCGGGTTTCGCGGGCGGGTCGTCCGCGCGGACAGTAGCCCCGCCGAGCAGGGCCAACGCAATCGTTCCGATCAACCATTTTCGAGACATGTGCTGCTCCTTTCCCTTCAATAACCGAAAGCTGAAAATCCGAAGCACGAAATCCGAAACAATATCAAATGACCGAAGCACCAATGACAAAAACGCAGATGCAACCCACAATACCGTTTCGAGCATTCGAACTTCAGATTTCGGATCGGGCACCGTGCGAAGCAGGGTCGCGGATTTCGATATTCGTATTTCGAATTTGGTCCTACAACGCCGGCCTGCCCACGTAGTGGACCTCGATCCGGTCCATGGGCACGACCAATCGCCGGCCGTCCTGCATCTCCATCGGCAACAGCTCGCGATGCTGTTGGACCTCCAGGCCGCTTCGCCGCAGCCTCTGGAGCACCTCGTCGGGAACGGCCATTGGAAAACTCTCCAGCCACTGCTCGTCGAGTGCATTGCGCTCGACGGCAGGCACGCGGATCGTTGCCATCTTCCCCTCCGGCCCCTCCGGCGCCTTGAGCGTGACCAGTTGCCAACGATCGGACGGGGCGGCGGGCAGGCGCGGCGGACCGGGCATGGCCGCCTGCCGCGACTCGGGCCCGGGCGCCGCCTCGCCCACCGTTGCCGCCAGGGATTCGATCGGCCTCTCGCCGTTTGGCCCGGCGCCGCCTCCGCGAATGTGCATCCCCAGAACGAAGGCAACCAGGAAACTGGCCGCCACGGCCAGCCCGGTGAGCAGCGTCGATCGCCATGCCGGGAAACGGGACAGGGCCGCTTTGTGCGGCGCCGCAGGCATGCTGCCCGCCGATGGGGCCGCCGGCCGGACGATCGACCCAAACTCCTCTCTCCAGCCTTGCGCCTCGAGGAAGGCCAGGGCGCAGCGCCGCCAACCGGCGGGCGCCTCCTCCAAGTGCAGAATCACGTCGCGGCGCTCGGCCGGGCTCAACTCTCCGTCAACCAGCCTGTCGACCAGCCGCTCGATGCGCCGACGGTCGTCGGAGAGCCGATGTCCGTCCGGCAGGCCCGTCATGTCGTTGTTCGGATTCATCGCTTGACCTCGATCACGTCGAGCACGGCCAACTCCGCCCGGAGGCGCTCCCGTGCCCGGTACAGCCGTGCCTCGATCGCGCTCTGGCTGACGCCCAGCCTCTGGGCCAACTGGTCGTAGCTCCAATCTTCCGTGTATTTCAAGAGCAGGATTTCCGCATCGCGTCTGGGCAATCGCGCCAGGGCGCTGCGGACCCGCTCCCGCCGCTCTTGGGTCAACAGCCAATCGAGCGGATCGGGCTCCCGCTGGCGGTCGATGGGCTGCTTCTGTTGGGCATAACCCGCCATCAATTTCCGGCGGCGCCCTTGCGTCCGGCGGTAAAGCAGGGAGAGTCGGACTGCAAGCCGGTACAGCCAGGGCGCCACCTTGTTCGCATCCGCGATCGGGGCCTGCTGACGAATGGCCGCCAGCGAGACCTCCTGCATCACCTCGTCCACCGCCTGGAACTCGCCGACGCGGCTGTAGACCACGGTTCGCAGCCAGCGGTCGTGCGTCGCCAGGACCGCCGGCCAGTCGATCCGCGGTCCCACGGGGCCTCCGGAGGGGTGACGGGGTTGGAACTGCGTCATGGCGTCAATTCTATGATTCTGTTACCGCACGGGCTGGAACCTTGCAGCGGGACCGTAAGATATTATACGGATTGGGGATTGGAGACTGGCGAAAGCCCCGCGACCACGCTCCGCGTGGTGCCCGCGTCGCGGGGATTGGAGATTAGCGGCTCAGTCCAGCCAATCGCCTTCGGCCAGCCGCTGTGGCGTGTACTGCTCGGTGACGTAGCTGATGTCCCGGCTGATGAGGGCTTCCACTTCGAGCTTGAAGCCGTTCTGGAGGAGCCTGTGGATCTCCTTCTGCCAAGGCTTTTTGTGGGCGAACCAGGGATAATTGGCAATCTGCTTCGCCCGCTTGCGGTCCGTATCGGTCAGCGCGATCTTGACGCTCTCGGAGAGCCCGCACCGCTGGAAATCGACCGAACGGAGGCCGAGGAACCGGGCGTCGGGAATGGCCATTCGCTGCGACTCGAAGGCCAGGTTGATCGAGCCCTGCTTGATCACGCTGTAGATGTAGTATCCCCAGGGGTCGTTGTCGAGGAGGCAGTAGACCGGCAGTTTCAGTTCGTTGTGCAGGCGGTGGAGCATGCGGCGGACGCCGCGGGGGGGCTGCCCGCCGCCGTGGGTCAGGATGCAATTGTGCTTCCGCCAGAACTTGTCCTCGTTGAACCGCTGCCAGACGGTGCCCTTTTCGACGTGCAGGACGAACCTGGCGTCGCACTGCTTGAACTGGATGACCTCGGGCTCGACGATCGAGGGGACGGCGTAGCCGCCGGAGCCCATCCGCGAGCAGTCGATGTCGTCGCCGCTGTCGGTCAGGACGATGTTGCCCACCATGCCCCCGCGGAGGTCGGCGAACACGTGCAGCTCCTCGCGGAGACTGCCCAGCAGGACCTCGACGTCCTCGATCACGGGATCGCACTCGTCCTGGTCCTCGAAGGTCGGCTCCTTGGTCCCCTCGACGTCGTGCTTGAGGCGGTAGTAGAGTCCCCGGATGCTGAGCGTCTTGCCTTCCTCGACGAGCTCGGTCACGCCCTGGGCCACGAGCATCGTCTGCATGTAGCTCTTGGCCTGGGTCAGGTTGAAGAGCTGCCGGCGGTTGGTGTTGCGGCCCATCTCGATGAAGCGCTTGACCTTGTTGTAGCGGACGTTCGAGAGGCTGCGTGCCGGGATATCGACGGCCGGATCGCGGCCGCGATCGGCGGCGGCCACGACGGCGTCGGCCAGATCGATCAATCGCTTGCGGGTCTTGGCGTCGCGGGGCGGGAGCTTCACTTTGGGGGGCATTGTCTTGTCCATCTCCTCATGATCAGGCTGCACTACGTCTTGGCCGGCTCAGGTTCCGTCTTCGGCGGGACATGAGTCACCAACCGTTCTGGGTGCTTCTCTTGCTCGCGCACCAGCCGTTCACCGAGCTTCTTCATGTCATAACCGCACTCCGCGGCAATCTTCTCCCGGGCTGCACGCACCTCCGCAATGATCTCGTCCTCCTCGTATGCCTGGTAGGGGGGCGAATTGTAGCTCGCCGGCAATCCCTCCTCCAGATCGCTCTTCGGCACCTTCTCGCGCACGAGAAGTTCGGGAGAACATCGCTCCTGCAACTTCCTGAACCGCTCGACCATCTTCTGAAAATCGTAGTCACATTGGTCAAGGATCTTCTGGCGAGCCGCGAAGACTTCCTCCAAGATATCGTCTCTCATGGTACACTCCTCCACTGCATAAGTTGTTCCGGGGTGCAGATGATCGGTATCGCCATTTCCCGAGTTCGATACAGGTGAGCTAACACGCGCTGGACATGCCCGTTCGCCAAGTGCGTCAGATTCCAGGTCAACAGGTAATCCACCTCGAAATAGCACGCCAAGGCAAGATGTACGGCATCGTTCCTGGCCTTATCAGGCAAGCGGAGACGGCGGAAGAACTCGTCCGCCAGGACAGTCACCTCGTCCGTTATGTACAGACGCGGCACCTCGGCCACCAATGCCAGCCGCTGTTCGGCGAAGGCCGTATCGCCCTCGACGATTTCAGCCTCAACCACCGAGGAAATGTACAACCGATAGTTCTCCCGTTGCTCGTCCCACCACTGCCGGGTGATCAATTGGCGTCCAGCGGTGACCAACACCGGGGACATTCGGGCCACGATGAAACTCGGGATGGTCGTCTCCGAGTATACCGACGCCTTCATCCGACCGCTCCAACTACATTATACCGAGTACCGTCCACCAATTTGCAATTCTCAATTTGCAATCTCTCCCTCCCCCGCCGCTTCCGTTCCCGCCGCGACAATAATCACGTTCTCGCCGAAATCGGCGTCGTCCTCGTCGATGGGCCGGCCGCGGTCGTCCAGCCGCACGTCGGCCTGGAGCGTCCGCCGCTTGGCCACTTCGAGCAGTCGCTCGTAGAGCCGCCTCGAGTCGGCGCCGTTGATGCTGCCGACCGCCTTGGCGACCTCGCCCAGGTAGCGGAGGAAGATTTGCCGCCGCTGCCCCTCGTGCTTCACGCGGTTGCGGCGCCTGAGGTACATCGCCAGCTTGCGCCCGACGGCCTGAAGCGCCAGCCGCAGTTCCTTCTGGATTTCCGGGTAGCCGGCGATGGCCTCCTTCGACTCGCTCGTGAAGGGGACCCAGACGCTGGCCATGTGGACCATGATGGTCACGGGTCCGCCGGGCATCGAGCCCCGCGATTGGCTCAGGCCATAGGACCGCCAGTTGGTAGCCATGACGGTCTGCGTGATCGCGCAGGCGCCGGCCTGGAAGAGGAGCGGCACGCGGTTGGCATAGCGGAGGAGGCACATCGACTGCCCGTCGTGCAGGTTGACGTTCCGCATGGCGTCGTGGAGCTTGGCCAGCTCGGCCGCCTTGAGCTTGCCCGGCGAGACCCGCGGCCGCATCCCGGCCTCCTGGATGATCTTGTCGGCGGCCTCCGGCCCGATGCCGTCGAACGTGGTCGAGAGGAACTGCCGGAGCGTCCGGGCATCGCTCGCTTCGATCATTTCGTGGAGGGCCTCGCGGGTGACCTTCTGCACGGCCGCCGCGCCGCCGTAGGCCAGGCCGACCTCGATGGCGAACGGGTTGCCGCGGTAGACCGCCGGTGGCCGGGTGGCCGCCGCGTAGAACTCGCCCGGCACCAACTGGTGCAGCCCGCGGAGGACCAGCTCCTCGCCGATGGGGACGAGGCAGTCGGTGGCCGGGGCGCTGATCTTGGTCTGCTGGACGGCCTGGTAAATGGCGTCGGCCTCGTGGCGGCCGCACTTGCGGGGATTGGCCCGCACGCTGAGCTTGGCGCCCTGGCAGATTCGCCGGGCGACGGCCGGACTGACGCGGGAGAAGGCGTGGATCAGGAACTGGCCCAGCGTCGGCGCCTTGGTGTCCTTGAGCATGCCCAGCAGCATCCCCAGCTCGACCCCGTAGGGGTGCGGCTTGATCTCCCGCGGCTCCCGCGGCAGGGTGTCGGTCACCCGCGGCCGCTCCCAGGGGGCGGCGTCCGGGTCGAGGTAATGGATCGTCACGTGCGGGTTGGCCAGCGCGGTCTGCTCGAGGTACTCGTCGACGCTGCCGCGGCCCCGCTGGTAGCGGGCCTCCAGCTCGATCGTCACCCGCGTGCCGTGGTCGGCCTCGATCCACTCGATGCCGCACTTTTCGATCGCCTTGCGGCCCTGGTCGTTGGGCGGGATCTCCTGGCCGTCGCCCTTGCCGTTGAGGATCTCCGGCTGGTTCCGCTTCGTGTCGATCTGGATCTCGTAGTAATGGGCTGGGGCCCGCTTGGAAATCTTCGAGAATATCTTGACCGGCTTGCCCGTCGTTAGAAGCCCGTACATGCCGGCGGCGCTGATGCCGATGCCCTGCTGCCCGCGGCTCATCCGCATGCGGTGGAACTTCGAGCCGTAGAGCAGCTTGCCGAAGATCAGCGGGATTTGCTTCCGCAGGATCCCCGGTCCGTTGTCCTGGACGCCGACCTTGTAGCGGTCCTGGTCGAACCGCTCGATGTGGACCCAGATTTCGGGCAGGATGCCGGCCTCTTCGCAGGCGTCCAGGGCGTTGTCGACGGCCTCCTTGACGGTGGTCAGGAGGGCCTTGCGGGGATTGTCGAACCCCAACAAATGGCGGTTCTTGGCAAAGAACTCGCTGACGGAGATGTCCCGCTGGCTGGCCGCCATCGAGTGGGCGGTCGCCCGTCGCCGGGTCGAGCGGGGCTGGCCGTTACCCCCCGCCCCATCGCCGTTGGAGTCGGCCGAGGCGGCATCCTCTGCGGCGACATCCAACGCCGAGGCGGACTCTGGATCGGGTTCCGGCAAGAACGTCCTCTGTCTAATCATCGCCAATGTTGTCTCCCGTATCGGGGCGGGCCTCCAGCCCCGGATTACTAATGGGTAAGGCTTCTGGGGCGGTGTGTTCGACACCAGCCCGACGCGCAAGCGAGGGCAACCCGGGGCCGCGTCCTCGCTTGCGCGTCGAGTTAGTGTTACTTGGCAAATTATACCGATTGTAACGGCGGGCTCCCAGGCGGTTTTCTCCGGGTTTTCCGCATTCTACGCATATCTACTACATCCCTCAAATAAAGTCTCACCCGCAAGACTCCCCCAAGCCGAGATTCTTTTGGGTGACTGGTGGCTAGTGACTAGTGAGCGGTGCAGAGGCTAGCCACCAGTCACTAGCCACTACTACAAGGAGTCCTGCCATGACCCACAGGTTGGCATATCTGGCGGTTACGTTTGGCCTGGCGTCGGCCGGGCTGATTTTGGCGTCCCCGGCGGCGTTTGGCCAGGAGGGCGCCTACCTTCCTCCGCCCAATTACTATGTGGGAACTGGTCCGTGTTCCGGGGTGGCGGCGGCACTCTACCCGTGCCCCCGTCCCACTCCACCATTGGTAGGGTGGACCTACATCACCTACCAGCCTTTGGACCCGCACGAATTTCTTTATACCCACAGAGACCACTACAAGACGTGGCACTGCGACGGCAGCGTAACGCGAACGAAGGTCTGTTACGGCCGCAGTTGGCAATGGCCGCCATCGGTCATGCACGGCGTTCCCGCACTATGCACCCCTCCCGCCCGTCCCGGTTGCCCGTCGGAGTAACCTGAAACATTTCAATGGGACTATCCACCATGAAAGCTGTTCGATTTCTGACGGCCATCGCCTGCGTGGCGTCGGTCTTTGGCGCGGTACAGCCCACGCAAGGGTTCGAGGGCGGGATCCTGGACCACATGGCCGCCCGCCGGGCCGCCAGTTCGTCCTGGCAAAACGGCTACTACGATCCCGCCTGGGGCATGCCCGTCGCGCTGGTCGTGCCCCCCACCGCCAGACACCAGGTCCATTACGAATGGGGCGCCGGCGGCACCGGGGTCTCGCCGATCTATCACCAGTTCAGCGGGCAGCCGCAGTGGCCGACGGCTTACAACATCCACGCCTTCCGTCCCGCGCCTCCCTGGCCGCGGTGCACCGAGCAGATGGGCGACTACTACGTCCGCGGCCCGCGGTAAGCTACTCGGGGGCCGGGAGCTTTGCGACATCGATGTAGACGTGCCGGCCGCCGCTCTGCCTGGCGAGCTTGACCATGAAACTGCCCGGATCGCGCTTGGCCCCGGTGCCGAACTCGATCGTATGGATCGTAATCCCGGGGCCCAGCCGGTCGATCCGCGCCAGTTGCCGCGCGTTGAGCTTCGGATCGTCGCCGTCGGTCAAGAAGAAGATCACGTCCGGGTGCATGCGGACGGCCGTCAGGACGGCCTCTTCATGGTCCGTGCCCCCGTCCGCCGTAACCGACTCGACGAACCGGCGGACCTCGGCCTTGTTCTGGGCGGTGCCGAAGGCCAACCGGCCCGGCGTACCCGTGGGATTGAATACCCGCGGCCGCTCGTTGTAGAAGACGATCTGGAACTGGTGGACGGTGTCGAGTTTTTCGAGGCTGCGGAGCAGTTCGGCCTTGACCGCCGCCAGGGGCCGGCCGCCGTCGATACCCATGCTGCCGGAGCGGTCCAGGACGTAGACGAACTTGCCTCCCTTGGCCTCGACGCCGAACATGCTGGTCTCACCCGGCGAGACCAGCGAGCCCCCCCGAGCGGCGTGTTGGCCGCCGGGCTCTTGCGCCACGGCCGCCGGCAGGGCAAGCCCCAAGACCGTGGCAAGGCCGAGGATTGCCAAGGTCAGCAAACAGGCCTCTCTTGTCCGAAACATGGAAAAAGCTCCCCCCGCGGATATACATCCGCGGCTATGCGAAGCCGCAAGCGACTGGAGTCCAGTCTAGTGGCACGCCTCCGCGGCGTCAACGCGAGTCCCCTTCGCCCCGACACGCGGCCAGTCTATAATTGAAAGGAAGATTTCGCTTCAGGAGTCGCCTCGTGCGAATTGTCAAATACCCCCATCCGACGCTGCGTCACAAGTCGAAGCCGCTCCGACGCGTCGATGCCGAGCTGCGGAAGATCGTCCAGGAGATGTTCAACCTGATGTACCTGCACAAGGGCATCGGGCTGTCGGCCAACCAGGTCGATCTGCCGTACCGACTGTTCATCCTCAACGTCGAGGGCGATCCGGCAGCCAGAGACAAGGAGCGGGTCTTCATCAATCCGGAGATTTCCCGCTGGAGCGGCACGGCCGAGGCGGACGAGGGGTGCCTCAGCTTTCCGGAGATTTTCGCCCCGGTCCGCCGGGCGGAGAAGATCTCCATTTCGGCCTTCAATCTGGCGGGCGAGGAGGTGCAGTACGAGCCGACCGGCCTGTTGGCCCGGGCCGCACAACACGAGTACGACCATCTCGACGGGGTGTTGTTCATCGACCGGCTCACCCCAAGCCACCTGGCGGCGATTCGTCCCGCCCTGGAAGAATTGGAGTTGGAGTTCAGCGGCGCCCGCCAGCGGGGCGTGATCCCCGACGATCAACAGATCACTGCCCGGCTGACCGAGCTGGAAGGCCAGCGGGCGTAGGGCTCTCGTTTAGCGGGCGGGCCGGGTACCCTCTGGGTGCGCCGAGTTTCTGCCAGGAATCCCACGGCGGGCAAGCCCGCCCGCTAAACCGCTATGTGACATGCGACTAATCCTGATGGGCACGGGCCCGTTCGCCGTGCCGACCTTCGAGAAGCTCTACGACGCCACGTGGGCGCACGTCGCCGCCCTGGTGACGGCGCCGGTGCGAGAGCATCGCGGCCGGCCGGTGGAGCCCGCCAGCCCCGTGCGGCGCATCGCCCGGGAGCATGGCTCGCCCATCTTCGATCCGGACGACATCAACCTGGCGGAGTCCCTGGGACAGTTGCGGTCCTACGCCGCTGACCTCCTGGTGGTTTGCGATTACGGACAGATCCTCAAGCCCGAAACGCTGGCCGTGGCCCGGCTGGGCGGTATCAACCTGCACGGGTCGCTCTTGCCGAAGTACCGCGGGGCGGCCCCGATCAACTGGGCCATTTACCACGGTGAAACGGTCACGGGGGTAACGGTGATTCACATGAGCCCGGAGATCGACGCCGGGCCGTGCATCGCCCGGGCGGAAATCCCCATCGGACCCGAGGAAACGGCGGTCGAGCTGGAGGCTCGTCTGGCCGAGCTTGGAGCGCCCCTGGTCCTCCGGAGCCTCGAAGCGGCATCCGCCGGGCGGTGGGAGGCGATTCTCCAGGATCCGGCACTGGCCTGCCGCGCCCCTCGGTTGAAGAAGATCGACGGCGCCATCGACTGGAGCCGCTCCGCCATGGCCATTAAGAACCAGATCCGGGCCCTGGAGCCCTGGCCGAAGACCTAC